>NZ_JAHXBV010000047.1:0-580 GCF_019915905.1 Halomonas sp. ANAO-440
CGGCCTCCAGTCGTGATCTAAAGATACTCCAACAGGGTGGTAATCGCCTGCCATGGCTGGACAAAACAGCTGATAGGGGTCGGGAAGGCTTAGCCTCCCCGCCCTCCGAACCGTGCATGCGGTTCTCCCGCACACGGCTCTCCAGTCGATGGTTTCCTCATCGGGATTGGCTCGCTTGCCGCCAGGCGTCGGCTAGTGTGAATAGCCCGGAGGCCGCGAAGAACGTATTGGGCCATCGTCGCTGGTCAGAAAGTCCCCGCCCTTGTCCCGGGCGCTTCTCTTGTCGGCGCAGCATGGCCCGCAGCCGTCGACGGATGAAACCGTCCAACGGCCGGAAGGTCGTCCAATAGGCGTGCCGGAAGTAGCCAAACCAGCCTTTCAGCATGGGATTCAGCGAGGCGATGACCTGCCGCAGACTCTTGCCCTCTGTCCGCCGCGTCTTGCTTCTCACCTTATCCTTGAAGGCCTTGAGGCTCTTCCTGCGCACCCAGCGCTTTCCCGCTTCGAAGCGGTAGCCCAGGAAGTCGAATCCCTGACCCCGTTGCCGGCAGTCGCCGATATGGGTCTTGTCGGGGTGCAG
>NZ_JAHXBV010000047.1:587-1181 GCF_019915905.1 Halomonas sp. ANAO-440
CCTGTTCACTGCGGCAGAGAATGACGAAGTCGTCGGCGTACCGCACCATGCGGTAGCCGCGCCGTGTCATTTCCTGATCCAGCCGGTGCAGGTACAGATTCGCCAACAAGGGACTGATGATCGCTCCTTGCGGCGTACCTGCGGTGGGGCTCCAGTGCGTCAGCTCGCTGACAATGTCCTGGTTCAGCCAGCTTCGCAGCAGGGCCAGCAACTGGCCGTCGCTGATCCGTTCCTCGACGCAGGCCATCAGGTCAGCGTGCGGGATGCTGTCGAAGTAGGCTTGCAGATCCGCGTCAACCACCCAGGTCATGCCGGCCTTGAGTGCGTCATCAACGTCACGCAGGGCATCCTTGCAGCCTCTGCCCGGCCGGAAGCCGTAGCTCATCGGCAGGAATTCGTGCTCGAAGATCGGTTCGATCACGCGCTTGACCGCCGTCTGGACGATCCGGTCCTTGACGGTCGGGATGCCCAGCGGGCGGGTCTTACCGTTGCCCTTGGGAATCTCGACCCGTCGAATCGCCTGCGGGCGGTAGCGACCTGCCGCCAGGTCGCCCTGGAGTTCTTCGAGGTAGCGCTCGGCCTGGGCCGCGAAGC
>NZ_JAHXBV010000047.1:1255-1812 GCF_019915905.1 Halomonas sp. ANAO-440
GTGGGTGATGACGCATCTTGTTTAGCCCCAACACGGGGCACTGTCGATGCTGTGCCGTAGCGATCACTCATCTCTGGTCGTCTCTCGCATCCATCTTCCTGCCTCCCTTCCCTCGACACAGGTTCTGTTCTCTGTGCCTCTTGCCCGGCACCTTGGCGGTAGGCAGAGTCCGCGCTCCAGCATCTCCAGATCCCGGCTTTCGCCGGGATGAGCCCTGGCCAAGGCGTAATCCGCGCATCGGTACTATGAAGGCTCTGACTCCTGGCCGCCGTCACCTCGGCCGCCAGGTCTCCCCGCTTATCTCGTGCACCCTTCCTGACGTTCCGCCTCCAACCACCTGGCAGGTCCCGCCGTCGCTTTAGCCGCCAATGCAGCGCGGCGGGTGTGTTTCAGGCTTCGCTATCTCCAAGCAAGCTCGCCACCTGACCCGGCCGAATCGAGTTCGTCATCCTGCGGACCGCCAGTTCGCCTCCGGTTGCTTCCCACCCCGCCTCACGGCGACGCAGTTACCTTCGACTACGGGGTCATGGCTTACCCCGACTCGGACTTCCACCGAG
>NZ_JAHXBV010000048.1:0-1980 GCF_019915905.1 Halomonas sp. ANAO-440
CGCCGGAGACGGTAGAATGCACGCCACGCTGAAGGCAGCCGGCAAGAGCGGCGCTTCGCGGCAGGATCACCCCGGTGAGGCCAGCGAAGAGAGTTGACAAACTCAGCCACTTCAGTAGAATACGCCTTCCTCGCAGGGCGCTGGCGAGGCCGCCGACAGAGTCGGCCGCCACGACAGCAAGCGAGACGCTCTTTAACAATCGATCAGGTAATTCATGTGGGCGCTTGTCGATGAGGTGGTGAGAAGTCACACCATTTCAAGGCAAGCGACTCGTCGAAGACCTTCGGGTCTTTTTGAGAAGCTTTGACCTTGAGCCAAGATTGGTTCGCTTTCAGCTGTTGCCTTCGGGTGGTGGCTGAGCAAGAACCGCAATGATTTTAAACTGAAGAGTTTGATCATGGCTCAGATTGAACGCTGGCGGCAGGCTTAACACATGCAAGTCGAGCGGTAACAGGTCCAGCTTGCTGGATGCTGACGAGCGGCGGACGGGTGAGTAATGCATAGGAATCTGCCCAGTAGTGGGGGATAACCTGGGGAAACCCAGGCTAATACCGCATACGCCCTACGGGGGAAAGCAGGGGATCTTCGGACCTTGCGCTATCGGATGAGCCTATGTCGGATTAGCTAGTTGGTAGGGTAAAGGCCTACCAAGGCGACGATCCGTAGCTGGTCTGAGAGGATGATCAGCCACATCGGGACTGAGACACGGCCCGAACTCCTACGGGAGGCAGCAGTGGGGAATATTGGACAATGGGGGCAACCCTGATCCAGCCATGCCGCGTGTGTGAAGAAGGCCTTCGGGTTGTAAAGCACTTTCAGCGAGGAAGAAAGCCTGGTGGCCAATACCCACCAGGAAGGACATCACTCGCAGAAGAAGCACCGGCTAACTCCGTGCCAGCAGCCGCGGTAATACGGAGGGTGCGAGCGTTAATCGGAATTACTGGGCGTAAAGCGCGCGTAGGTGGCTTGATAAGCCGGTTGTGAAAGCCCCGGGCTCAACCTGGGAACGGCATCCGGAACTGTCAGGCTAGAGTGCAGGAGAGGAAGGTAGAATTCCCGGTGTAGCGGTGAAATGCGTAGAGATCGGGAGGAATACCAGTGGCGAAGGCGGCCTTCTGGACTGACACTGACACTGAGGTGCGAAAGCGTGGGTAGCAAACAGGATTAGATACCCTGGTAGTCCACGCCGTAAACGATGTCGACTAGCCGTTGGGTCCCTCGCGGACTTTGTGGCGCAGTTAACGCGATAAGTCGACCGCCTGGGGAGTACGGCCGCAAGGTTAAAACTCAAATGAATTGACGGGGGCCCGCACAAGCGGTGGAGCATGTGGTTTAATTCGATGCAACGCGAAGAACCTTACCTACCCTTGACATCCTGCGAACTTGGTAGAGATACCTTGGTGCCTTCGGGAGCGCAGAGACAGGTGCTGCATGGCTGTCGTCAGCTCGTGTTGTGAAATGTTGGGTTAAGTCCCGTAACGAGCGCAACCCTTGTCCTTATTTGCCAGCGGGTAATGCCGGGAACTCTAAGGAGACTGCCGGTGACAAACCGGAGGAAGGTGGGGACGACGTCAAGTCATCATGGCCCTTACGGGTAGGGCTACACACGTGCTACAATGGTCAGTACAAAGGGTTGCCAACTCGCGAGAGTGCGCTAATCCCATAAAGCTGATCTCAGTCCGGATCGGAGTCTGCAACTCGACTCCGTGAAGTCGGAATCGCTAGTAATCGTGAATCAGAATGTCACGGTGAATACGTTCCCGGGCCTTGTACACACCGCCCGTCACACCATGGGAGTGGACTGCACCAGAAGTGGTTAGCCTAACCTTCGGGAGGGCGATCACCACGGTGTGGTTCATGACTGGGGTGAAGTCGTAACAAGGTAGCCGTAGGGGAACCTGCGGCTGGATCACCTCCTTAAACGACGAATCACGCCTCGCGGCAAGTGCTCACAATGAATTACCTGATCGACCAGAGCAA
>NZ_JAHXBV010000049.1:0-27257 GCF_019915905.1 Halomonas sp. ANAO-440
CCGGCGCTTCTGTCAATCGCGAATCTCACCAGCCGATCCGAAAAACCAAACAGAAACAAGCACTTTCTCCACTTCCACCGCCGGTAACGTTTGCCCGTTGCCGGCAGCGGATGCGTACTTTACGGCTTTCCCTGCCCCCCTGCAAGGGGCCTTGTAAAAAAATTTCAGGAAGATGACCGGTCAATGACAGAACGATGAGCAGCCACACTATCCACAGGCGTTTTTACAGGTGCTTTCCACAGGCCGTTGGGCCAAGCGCCTGTGGATGGAATGCCCGGCTCAGAGACGACAACGCCCGCACATGGCGGGCGCTGGTAGAGCCACTGACTTGTAATCAGTCGCTCCAGGGAAAGGATAAGCTCCTTAGCAGAGCGTTACCCGCGCATAGCGCTTCTTGCCTGCCTGGATGACGTAGCTCTTGCCGGTATTGAGCATATGGTCCTTGGCGACCACCTCGCCATCGACCTTGACCCGACCGTTGCCCAGCATGTCTTTGGCCTGGGCACTGTTGTTGGCCAGACCCGAGCGATTGAGCACGGCGGCGATGGGCGCCTGGGCACTGCCTTCGAAGTCGACCTCGATCTCGGGCAGGTCCTCGGGCAGCTCTCCCTCGGCCAACTGGTTGCCGGCAGACCGGTGGGCATTGGCCGCGGCCTCTTCGCCGTGATAGCGAGCAATCAGCTCCCGGGCCAGGATCATCTTGATATCGCGCGGATTGGCACCCTGCTCGGCATCGCGCTTGAGGCTTTCGATCTCTTCGTTGCTCTTCAGCGAGAGCAGCTCGAAGTAACGCCACATCAGGCTGTCGGGCAGGGAAACCAGCTTGTTGAACATGGACCCGGGCGCTTCATCCACGCCGACATAGTTGCCCAGCGACTTGGACATCTTCTGCACGCCGTCGAGGCCCTCGAGCAGCGGCATGGTGATGACGACCTGGGGCTCCATGCCGAAGTGCTTCTGAATCTCTCGCCCCATCAGCAGGTTGAACGTCTGGTCGGTGCCACCCATTTCCACATCGGCCTTCAGCGCCACGGAGTCGTAGCCCTGCACCAGCGGATAGAGAAACTCGTGAATGGAGATCGGCTGGCTGGACTTGTAGCGCTTGTTGAAGTCGTCTCGCTCGAGCATGCGTGCCACGGTGCTCTGGCCGGCCAGCTCGATCATGTCGGCCGCGGTCATGGCGGAGAACCACTCCGAGTTGAAGCGCACCTCGGTCTTCTCGGGGTCGAGGATCTTGAACACCTGCTCCTTGTAGGTCTGAGCGTTGGCGCGGACCTCCTCCTCGGTAAGCGGCTTGCGCGTGACATTCTTGCCGGTGGGATCGCCGATGCGCCCGGTGAAGTCGCCGATGAGGAAGATGACCTCGTGGCCGAGCTCCTGAAACAAGCGCATCTTGGTCAACAGCACGCTATGGCCGAGGTGCAGGTCAGGGGCGGTTGGATCGAAACCCGCCTTGATACGCAGCTTGCGCCCGGACTCGAGCTTCTTGACCAGCTCGTCCTCGATCAGGATCTCGTGGGTGCCACGCTTCAGAAGCGCCAGCGCGCTCGCGACATCGGTCATCGTCTCCGACTCCACACAATACGGTTGCCAGGCCCTGCCCGCAGGGTCCATTGAATGGGGCAGAATGTTAGCATGACTTGGCGCCTCGCGGAGGGGGCTCAGCAACTGGAGTAGAGGAATGACACTGTTCATCGGCCTGATGTCCGGCACCAGCCTCGACGGCGTCGATGCCGCCCTGGTCGAAATCGACGACCACGGCAAGGCGCACCTGCTCGCCACCCACGCCGAGCCCATGCCAAACAGCCTGCGCGAATCGTTGCTGGCACTCTGCCAGGCCGAGCGCGTCGAGTTTGCCGAACTGGCTTCGGCCGAGCACGCGTTCTGCCACCTGCAAGCAGCAGCCGTGAAACGGCTGCTGGCTGACAACGCCACGCCGCCCGAGGCTGTCGCCGCCATCGGCAGCCACGGCCAGACTATCGAGCATGCCCCCTGGGGGCATGGCAGGGGGCATGGCAGGGGGCATGAGGAGGCACCCGCCTATACCCTGCAGCTGGACAACCCCAGCCTGCTGGCCGAACTGAGCGGATGCACGGTAGTGGCGGACTTCCGCCGCCGCGACCTGGCCGCCGGCGGGCAGGCGGCACCGCTGGCACCCGCCTTTCATGATGCAGTATTTCGTCGGCAGGATGAGTGGCTCATGGTGCTCAACCTCGGCGGCTTCGCCAACCTGACGCTGCTGCCGCCGGCCGAAAGCGATGCAGAGATCATCGGCTTCGACACCGGCCCCGCCAACGCCCTGATGGATGGCTGGCATGCGCGACATCGCGGTGGCCGCTTCGACTCGGATGGCGCCTGGGCCGCCTCGGGACGCGTCGACGAAGCCCTGCTGGAACGCTTGCTGGCCGAGCCCTTCTTCCATCGACCGCCGCCGCGCAGTACCGGCCGCGAAGTCTTTCATCTCGACTGGCTGGCGCGTCATCTGACGGGAAGGGAAGCACCTGAAGACGTGCAGGCCACGCTATCGGAGCTCACCGCCACCAGCGTCGCCCTGGGTATCGCAATGGCGCGAGAGCGGCTCCAGGCACCGCCGGCAGCGGCGCTGATTCCCTGCGGCGGCGGTGCCCACAACCCGGACCTGCTGACCCGCCTGGCCCGGCATATACCGGAGACCCCCCTGGTGCCCAGCAGTGACTGGGGCTGGCCGGCCGACTGGCTGGAAGCGGGCGCCTTCGCCTGGCTCGCCTGGCGACGCCTGGAGGGCCTGCCCGGGAACCTGCCCAGCGTCACCGGCGCCGCCGGCCCACGGGTGCTCGGCGGCATCTATGCTTCCTAAAACAGGAACCGAGGAAGCGCGCAGCCTAGAAGTCGTCCTCGTCGCGGAGTGACAGCCGTTGCGCCGAATCCTGCGCCTTGGCCAGCACATCGCTGCCTTCATCCTCGTACTTGATCATCATGCGCAGGTTATTCGCCGAGTCGGCATGCACCAGCGCCACTTCCTCGGTGATCTGCCCGGCCATGTAGAGCTCGAAAAGCGCCTGGTCGAAGGTCTGCATGCCGAGATCCCGGGAGCGGGCCATGACATTCTTGATTTCGCCGACGTCGCCCTTGCGAATCAGGTCGGCAATCAGTGGCGTGCGCAGCAGAATCTCGATAGCCGGGCAGCGCCCGCCATCACGGGTCGGCAGCAGCTGCTGGGCAACTATCGCATGCAGGTTGAGCGACAGGTCGAGCCATATCTGCTCGTGTCGCTCGTGGGGGAAGAAGTGAAGGATGCGATCCAGCGCCTGGTTGGCGTTGTTGGCGTGCAGCGTGGCCAGGCACAGGTGCCCGGTCTCGGCGAAGGTCAGTGCATGCTCCATCGTTTCGCGGGTGCGCACCTCGCCGATCAGAATCACATCTGGCGCCTGGCGCAACGTGTTCTTGAGTGCCACCTCGAAGGACTCGGTGTCGATCCCCACCTCACGCTGGTTAATGATCGCCTTCTTGTGGGGGTGTACGTACTCGATGGGATCCTCGACGCTGATGATATGGCCGCCCACCGTCTCGTTGCGCTGCTGGATCATCGACGCCAGGGTGGTCGACTTGCCGGTGCCGGTGCCGCCTACCACGAACACCAGTCCACGCTTGAGGTTGGCCAGTTCACCCAGCTGTGGCGGTAGCGACAGCTCTTCGAGATGAGGGATGTCGAAGGCAATACGGCGGATCACCATGGCCAATTGACTACGCTGCTGAAAGGCGCTGACTCGAAAGCGGCCCAAGCCGGAGAGGCTCAGGGCGAAGTTGGCCTCACGGTCGATCAGGAAGCGCTCCCGCAGACCCTCGGGAACCGCCGTATTGACCAGTTCCCGCACCTGAGCCAGCGAGAGCTTCTGGTCACCCAGCGCGATCAACTTGCCGGCGATCTTGATGGTGGGGGGAGCCTGAACCGAGATCAACAGGTCCGATGCTCCCTTCTGGGCCATGATGCCCAGCAGCTGCTCCAACCATTCTTGTGCTGTCATGTCCCTGCTCCCTTACCTGTTTATTTTTGGCACTTTCAATCAATGGCCCTGAGCCAGCAAGCCCCGCGCCAGCGGATCCTACGACAGCATACCCTTGGCCCGGGCCTGAGCCTCTTCGCGAGTCACGACATTGTCGGTGACCAGCTTGGCCAGGGACGCATCCAGGGTCTGCATGCCCAGGTTGCCACTGGTCTGGATCGCCGAGTAGATCTGCGCCACCTTGTCCTCACGAATCAGGTTGCGCACTGCCGCGTTGGCAATGAGGATCTCGTGTGCGGCCACTCGGCCACCGCTCTGACGCTTGAGCAGGGTCTGGGATATCACCGCCTGAAGGGACTCCGAGAGCATAGAGCGCACCATCGACTTCTCCTCGCCGGGAAAGACATCGATGATACGGTCGATGGTCTTGGCAGCAGAGGTGGTATGCAGGGTACCGAACACCAGGTGACCGGTCTCGGCAGCGGTCAGCGCCAGCCGGATGGTTTCCAGGTCGCGCAGCTCGCCGACCAGTATCACGTCGGGATCCTCGCGCAGGGCGCTGCGCAAGGCCTCGGTAAAGCCGTGGGTATCTCGGTGTACCTCACGCTGGTTGATCAGGCAGCGCTTGCTCCGATGCACGAATTCCACCGGATCTTCGATCGTGAGGATATGGTCGTAGCGGTGATCGTTGATATAGTCGATCATCGCTGCAAGCGTCGTGCTCTTGCCCGAGCCGGTGGGGCCGGTCACCAGTACCAGGCCGCGGGGCAGCAGCGCCAGTCGACGGAAGACATCCCCCAGCGCCAGGTCGTCCATGGTCAGTACTTCACTGGGAATGGTACGAAAGACCGCGCCAGCGCCCCTCACTTGATTGAAGGCATTGACACGAAAGCGAGCCACGCCAGGCACCTCGAAGGAGAAGTCGGTCTCGAAGAATTCCTCGTAGTCGCGGCGCTGGCGGTCGCCCATGATGTCGTAAATCAGCTTGCGGACCTCCCGGTCCTCCATCGCCGGCACATTGAGCCGTCGAATGTCGCCATCGACACGGATCATGGGCGGCAGACCGGCAGACAGATGCAGGTCGGAAGCGTTCTGCTTTGCCGAGAACGCCAGCAGTTCGGTAATATCCATGCGGTTCCCCTGCTTCCAGGTAAGGTTCTCTTCAGTATGCCAGACCTTTTGACATGAAGGACTTCAGGTGAGTAATACCACGAATCTCGTCATCAGTGAGTCCCTGGCTGCCGCTCGAGGGCGGCTGACCGATGCCCTGGCGGCAGCCGGACGCCCGGCCGAAGATGCGCGCCTGCTCGCGGTCAGCAAGACCAAGCCGGCTGGCATGATCCGGGAAGCCTGGCTGCAGGGGCAGCGAGACTTCGGCGAGAACTACGTTCAGGAAGCACTCGCCAAGCAGACCGAACTCAGGGATCTGGAGGATATCGTCTGGCATTTCATTGGCCCACTGCAGTCCAACAAGACACGGGAAGTGGCCGAGCACTTTACCTGGGTACACAGCGTCGACCGTGAGAAGATTGCCCGGCGGCTGAACGATCAGCGGCCCGACGGGCTCGGGCCGCTGAATATCTGCCTGCAGGTCAATATCAGTGCCGAGCCGAGCAAATCCGGGGTCATGCTCGAGGAGTTGCCGGGACTGGCCGGAGCCGTGCTGTCGATGCCGGCACTCAGGTTGCGGGGCCTGATGGCCATTCCCGCCCCGGCCAGGGAGGCCGCAGCACAGCGGGAACCCTTCGCCCGACTGCGCCAGGCACTGGGTACATTGCGCGAGACATTTCCCGAGGCGCCGCTGGACACCCTGTCGATGGGGATGAGCGCCGACCTGGAAGCTGCTATCGCAGAAGGCGCCACACTGGTCAGGTTGGGTACCGCCATCTTTGGCGAGCGGGACCGCACCACCTGAGCCCGAGGAAAGTCGGCAGGAAAGGCGATTTGGTCAGCTCCGCTGCTCTAAGAGCGAGTGATATCGTAGCTGCGAGTCAAAAGGTGAAGCTTGCGCGTGTAAATGCGTACTTTTGATCGGACTCGCGCACAAGCCGATGTTTAACGCAATATGGTCGAGCGCAGGCAGTTTCAGACAAAGCGTAGTGCGTACCGGCCTTGACCCGGTCGCTTCATGACGAAAAAGGATAGATCGCAATGGCCAGCAGAGTCACCTTCATCGGCGCCGGCAACATGGCCAGCGCCATCATTGGCGGGATGATCGACAGTGGGCACCCGGCCACCGGGATTACCGCCACCTCACCCAGCGATGCCTTCCTGGCGCCGATCCATGAGCGCTACGGCATTCGTACCAATACGGATAATGCCGCAGCGGTACGCGACGCTGATGTGGTAGTGCTGGCCGTCAAGCCCCAGGTCATGCGGGACGTCTGTGAAGGGTTGCGTGACACCCTGCAGCGGCAGCGCCCGCTGATCGTCTCGGTGGCCGCAGGAATCGACGCCGCCACCCTGCAGGCCTGGATGGGCGGCGGCACGGCGCTGGTCCGCTGCATGCCCAACACGCCTTCTCTGGTCGGCGCCGGTGCCGCCGGGCTATACGCCACGCCCGAAGTCACCGACGAACAGCGTAACCAGGCCAGCGAGCTGCTCGGCGCTGTGGGGCTGGTCGAGTGGGTCGAAGAAGAGTCCCTGCTGGATGCGGTCACAGCCGTTTCCGGCAGTGGCCCCGCCTATTTCTTCCTGATGTTCGAGGCCATGGAGGAGGCCGGTGTGAAACTGGGGCTGCCCGCCGAGACGGCTCGCCGGCTGGCGATCCAGACCGCTCTCGGCGCAGCGCGCATGGCCCAGGAAAGCGAGCTCACCCCGGCACGTCTCAAGCGTGACGTCATGTCGCCCGGCGGAACCACCGAACGTGCCGTTGAACATCTGGAGCAGGCCGGCCTTCGCGGCACGATGATCGACGCCATGGAAGCCTGCGCCAAGCGCGCCCGCGAAATGGGCGACGAATTCGCACAGCGCTAGCACCTAGAGGGCGCCCGCAGCTCGCGGCGACCTCCCCCGACATGAGAGAAAGGAGCCGAACATGGGAAATGCTGGCCTGTTGCTGGTCAACACCCTGATCAATATCTATCTGTTTCTGATGATGCTGCGCTTTCTGCTGCAGGCATCACAGGCCGATTACTACAACCCCATCAGCCAGTCGGTGGTGAAGATCACCCAGCCGGTGGTGCGCCCCTTCCAGAGCTTTCTGGGTCCGGTAATGGGCCGCTTCGATCTGGCAACCCTGGCCGCGGCCTTCGTGCTCAAGGCGATCAGCATTGTGGTGATCCTGCAAATCGCCGGGTTCGGGATGCCACCGATTGGCAACGTGGCCATCGGCGCGGTGGCCGCCATTGCCAATGCAATCCTCAAGATCTATTTCTTCGCCCTGATCGTGATGATCATACTCAGCTGGGTAGCCCCCAACGCCAGCCACCCGGGTGCGCTGCTGGTCATGCAGCTGGTGGAGCCGATCATGGCGCCGGTGCGCAAGGTCATTCCGCCGCTGGGCATGATCGACCTGTCACCCATCGTGGTATTCATCGCCATCAGCATTATCGACGGTATCGTGGTTGGCGCCCTGACCCGTGCCGCCGGTATCGCCGGAGCCCTGGTCGGACTATAAGCCCGTGTCGACCTTTACCGGACCCCAACGACAGGACGCCGAACCACCAATGCCCGAGATTCCCGCCGACTCGGTCGGCCTGGTGACGCCACAGACGGCGCACTTCGACGACCCTCTGGAACTGGCCTGCGGCAAGACGCTGCCAGCCTATGATCTCGTCTATGAAACCTACGGCACGCTCAACGCCGAGCGAACCAATGCCGTGCTGATCTGCCATGCCCTTTCGGGTCACCATCATGCCGCGGGTTTCCACGCTGCCGATGAGCGCAAGCCGGGCTGGTGGGACGCCCATATCGGACCCGGTAAATCCATCGATACCGACCGCTTCTTCGTCGTGTCGCTGAACAATCTGGGGGGCTGCCACGGCAGCACCGGCCCCGTCAGCATCAATCCGCAGACCGGCCGCCAGTGGGGGCCGGACTTCCCGATGATGACGGTGGGCGACTGGGTCCACAGCCAGGCTCGCCTGGCCGATCGCCTGGGTATCGAGCGCTTTGCCGCCGTAATCGGCGGTAGCCTGGGCGGTATGCAGGTGCTGCAATGGAGCCTGGCCTACCCCGAACGCATCGCCAATGCCGCCGTCATCGCTGCGACTCCAAAATTATCGGCACAGAACATCGCCTTCAATGAAGTGGCACGACAGGCCATTCGTTCCGACCCCGACTTCCACGACGGCTGGTACAACGAGCACGGCAAGGTCCCGCGCCGTGGCCTCAAGTTGGCACGAATGGTGGGGCATATCACCTATCTGTCGGAAGATGCGATGGGCAGCAAGTTCGGTCGTGACCTGCGCAGTGAAGACCTCAATTTCGGCTACGGCGTGGAGTTTCAGGTGGAGTCTTACCTGCGACATCAGGGCGATACCTTCTCGGGCTCCTTCGATGCCAACACCTATCTGCTGATGACCAAGGCGCTGGACTATTTCGACCCGGCCGCGGTACACGGCGGCGTCCTGGCCAAGGCGGTGAAGCCGGCGCAGTGCCCCTTCCTGGTGGTCAGCTTCACCAGCGACTGGCGCTTCCCTCCCTCCCGCTCCCGAGAGCTGGTCAACGCCCTGACCCGGGCCGGCAAGTCGGTAAGCTACGTGAACATCGACTCCCCCCACGGTCATGACGCCTTCCTCTTGCCGGAGCCACGCTACCAGGCCGTCTTTACCGCCTTCATGTCCCGTGCGGCCCGTGACCTGGGCCTGGAGGAGCGCTCATGATGCGAGCCGATCTGGAACTGATTCATCGCTGGATTCCCCAGGGCGCGCATATCCTCGACCTGGCCTGCGGCGACGGCACCCTGCTCGAGGCGCTGGCCCGGGACAAGGGGGTGAGCGGCTATGGCCTGGAGATCGACCCGGCGGGCATCACCGCCTGCATCGAAAAGGGCGTCAACGTCATCGAGCAGAACCTCGACGAGGGCCTGGTGAACTTCGAGGATGACACCTACGATCTGGTGGTCATGACCCAGGCGCTGCAGGCGCTGCGCCGCCCCGACCGGATGCTCGACGAAATGCTGCGGGTCGCCGACGAGTGCATCATTACCTTCCCCAACTTCGCCTACTGGCGGCACCGTGTACACCTCGGTATTCGCGGCTACATGCCGGTCTCCAAGACGCTGCCCCATGCCTGGTACGATACCCCCAACATTCACCTGTCGACCTTCAACGACTTCGAGCACCTGTGTCGTGAGAAGGGCCTGACGATCACCGACCGGGCCGTGGGGATACGCGATCATGAAGGTCACTGGGCCTCGCGGCTCTGGCCCAACCTGTTCGGCGAAATCGCCATCTTCCGCATCAGCCGGCAGCGGAAATAAGCCCCGGCGCGGGGACCTCCATGGCAGACCGGCTGCGACAAGAGGGAGCCACAATGCAATATCCAACCAGCCTGGCCAACATCGCTTGCCTGCTGCTCCTCTGCCTGGCACTGCCCCTGCAGGCCCAGCAGTACGAACAGGTGGGCGACTACCAGGTACACTACAGCGCCGTCAGCACCAGCTTTCTCAGCGCGGACGTGGCCGCCGAGCATGGCATTCAGCGCAGCCCTGCCATGGCGCTGGTCAATGTCAGCGTGCTCGAAGCGCTTGAGGATGGCACCATGCGGGCGGTAAACGCCCCCGTCAGCGGTAAGGTCGGCACGGTCGGCGATGGCTCCCCCTCCCCCCTCTCCTTCCGCTCGCTGCGCACCGGCGACAGCGTGTCTCAGGTTGCGGTCTTCCGTATCATTGAGGACGAACCCATGCGCTTCGACCTCGAGGTCCGCCACGACCGCAATCAGGCACCCGCCAAGGTCGGCTTCATCCAGCGATTCACCATCGACCGATGAGCCCTGTGCCTGCCACCATCATCGCCCGACGCGCTCAACTCGACGCCACCTCGGCACTGGGTCTGCATCTGCCCGACGGGCGCGATGTCCTTCTGGTAACGGTGCATGGGAAAATCAGCGCCTTCGTCAATCGCTGCCCTCATCAGGGGGTTGCGCTGCAGGCGGAACCGAACGTCTTTCTCGAAGCCGGCGGGGAGCTGATCCAGTGCGCCATGCACGGCGCCCTGTTCCTGCCCGACACCGGCGAATGCGTCTTCGGTCCCTGCCAGGGGCGCCACCTGGAGCCGGTAGCGGTTTCAGTCGACGCCGAGGGCAATATCCAGCTGGCGGGTGAGTGAAACGGGCAGCGCCCCGGTCAGTCGAATCACCTGCGGCACCCCCTCGCGGCAGTCCACCCGGCAACCATGAGCCAGTATCTCGACCCCGCGCTCCGACGCCTCGCCCAGTGCCATCGCATAAGCGGGGTCGAGGTGTGCGGCGGCAGCCACATCCCCGATGCCGGTATGGGCCACGCAGAATAGCAGCACCGCCCTATGGCCCTGCGCCGCCAGGTCGCCCAGCACGCCCAGATGGCGCCGCCCCCGCTCGCTCACCGCATCGGGGAAATAGCCATGGCCATCGCTCTCCTTGAGGGTGACCTGCTTGACCTCGACATAGGCGGTTCCCCGCAGCGGATCGTCCAGGCGAAAATCGAGCCGACTCGATGCTGCTCCCCCCTCCGTTGTCACCTTCGCCTCGCGCTTCAACGTCGCATAGCCCGCCAGGGGCGCCACCTGCCCTGCGCGCAGCGCCTCTTCGACGATACGGTTGGTCCGTCCGGTATGCACCGACGCGAATGCCAGGCTACCGTCAGACTGGGGCAACTCGATCAGCTCCCAGGTCCAGGCGAGCTTGCGCGACGGGTTATCGCTGGGTGCCAGCCAGACGCGGCAGCCCGGCACGTTCACCGCCCGCATGGAGCCGGTATTGGGACAGTGGGCAGTTACCTCGCGCCCGTCGGCGAGGCGCACGTCGGCCAGGAAGCGCTTATAGCGGCGCAGCAGGGTGCCGGGCACCAGCCGAGGATACTCCATGGAAAAACCTCCGATTCATTGCTGCGCCCGCTACGGTTGGCGCGCCAGGAAGCGCTCGAGCCGGGCCACGGCCTCCTCGAGCCGTGCAATACCGGTGGTAAAGGCGATACGCACGTGATGCTCCCCTCCCGTCAGCGCGAAATCGATGCCCGGCGTGATCGCCACGTTCTCCTCCTCGAGCAGCTGCCGACAGAAGGCCTGGCTGTCGCGACTATAGCGGGAGATATCCAGCCACAGGTAGAAGGCCCCCTGGGGCGGCAGCAAGGGCGCCAACCCCAGCCGGGCAAGCCCTGCCAGGAGCGCATCGCGGCGCTGCCCCAGCTCGGCACGGCGCGTCTCGAGGATATCGCGACACTCAGGCGTGAAGGCGGCCAGTGCCGCGTGCTGGGCCGGGGTGGAGGCCGCCAGGAACACGTTCTGGGCCAGCCGGGTGAGCGGCTCCACTGCCGCCTCGGGTGCCAGCAGCCAGCCCAGGCGCCAGCCGGTCATGCCGAAGTACTTGGAGAAGCTGTTGACCACGAAGGCATCGGGGGTGATCGCGGCCACCGACAGCGGCGCGATGTCGTAGCAGAGCCCCTGGTATATCTCGTCCACCAGCAGTTCGCCGCCCCGGGCCGCCACGCTGTCGGCAACCGCGGCAAGCTGCGCCCCATCGAGCATATGGCCGGTGGGGTTGGAGGGCGTGGCCAGCATCGCCAGGCGGGTGTCCTTCCGCCAGTGTTGCTCGATCAGTGCCGCATCCAGCTGCCAGCCGCTCTCTGGGCCCACCGGTACGGCATCGACTTCGGCGCCGGCCAGGGCCATGAAGTGGCGATTGCAGGGATAGTTGGGGTCGGCCATCAGCACCCGGTCGCCGGGGCCAGCCAGCAGCTGGCTGGCCAGCAGGAGCGCTCCTGATGCCCCCGGGGTGACCAGAATCCGTGACGGGTCCACCACGGCACCGAAGTGCTCGGCGTAGTGCCCGGCGATCGCCTCGCGCAGCGCCGGTAGCCCCGCTGCCGGCGTATAGCGGGTCTGCCCCGACGCCAGCGCCTGCTGCCCGGCGGCGAGCACCGGCGCCGGCGTGGTAAAGTCGGGCTCGCCCACCTCCAGGTGTATGACATCGTGCCCGGCTGCCTCACGGGCCTGTGCGATCTCCAGCAGGCTCATCACACGGAAAGGGGCTACACGATCGACCCGCGCGTTCCACGACATGACTGACTCCCGATTAAAATTTCCGGGCCTGACGGGAACCTTTCACCGCCGGGCTTTCCAAGGTAGATTCTATCTTTTTTCAAGACCGTCGCGCAGGCCGCTCCCTCGCCAGTATTGCCAAGGTAGCTATTGCAAAGGCGGCGTTTTTCCGCTAAACAAGCATGCCTTTGGCGTGAGATACCGTGCAGAGTATCGGAGCGGGTATTGATCAGCAGTCACTAAAGTTAAAGAGGCAGTCCCATGCCAGTAGCAGACCAGAAAACGGAAGCGCCCAAGAAATTCACCCCGTACGAGCCAGCATCGGGTGAAGAGTACATGAACGAGCAACAGCTGGAGCACTTCCGACAGATCCTGCTGGGCTGGAAACAGGAGCTCATGGAAGAGGTGGATCGCACCGTGCGCCATCTGCAGGAAGAGGCGAACAACTACGCCGACCCAGCCGATCGTGCCACTCAGGAAGAGGGCTTCAGCCTCGAACTGCGCACACGGGATCGTGAACGCAAGCTGCTCAAGAAGATCAACGAGACCCTCGATAAGATCGACGAGGACGACTATGGCTTTTGCGAGGCATGCGGCGTCGAAATCGGCATCCGCCGGCTTGAAGCCCGCCCCACAGCGACACTGTGCGTGGACTGCAAGACCCTGGCCGAGCTCAAGGAGAAGCAGCTCGGCGGCTGAGCCGCAAACCATTGCTGCTGTCGCAACGGGCACCCCAGGGTGCCCGTTTGCGTGACGACCGCCAACATCGGGAGTCATCCATGCCCCCTTATCGCGGCCGCTTCGCCCCCACCCCATCCGGCGCACTTCACTTCGGCTCACTGATCGCCGCCCTGGCCAGCTTCCTCGATGCCCGCCAGGCGGACGGCCAGTGGTTGCTGCGCATCGAAGACATCGATCCGCCACGCTGCCCCCCCGGGGCCGCCGATACCATCCTGCGTCAGCTCGAGGCCTTCGGGCTGCACTGGGACGGCCCGATCCACTGGCAGAGCGACCGCAACGAGGCCTACGCCGCCGCCCTGGAGAACCTGACGTCACAGAGCCTCGCCTACCCCTGCAGCTGTTCACGCAAGCAGTGGCGCGACTTTCCGATCTACCCCGGCTGGTGTCGCCACGGCGTGCGGGAGCCCAAAAAGGCATGGGCATGGCGACTGCGCAGCGACAAGGGGCTGCGTCCGATCATGTGGCAGGATAGGCTGTTCGGTATCCAGCGCTTCGATCCAGCCGAGCTGGGCGACGTGGTACTCAAGCGCAAGGATGGTCTCTGGGCCTACCAGTTGGCCGTGGTGGTCGATGATGCCGACCAGGGCATCACCGATGTGGTGCGTGGCTTCGACCTGCTCGACAATACGCCCTGGCAGCGCCAGCTGCAGCATGCCCTGGGCCTGCCTGAACCGCGCTACCTGCATCTACCCCTGATCATGAGCCGCGACGGCCAGAAGCTCTCCAAGCAGAACCTGGCACCAGCGCTCCCCGTGAGAGAGAAGGAGGTGCGCCCACTGCTGCATCGCGCCCTGGCAGCACTGGATCAAGCGCCACCCGATTCACTGGCCTCCGCACCCGCTACCGAGCAGCTCGAATGGGCCATTACCCACTGGGAAGTGGGTCGCATTCGCCCCGAGGCCACCCGGCAGGCTGCTGCTGCCGACATGGCTGCCACTGATCCACCCTGACCGAGGAGCACGCCGTGTACGTCTATCGCATCATGCTGCTGCTGGTATTCGGGGGCTACCTGCTCTCGCCGCTGCTGATGAGCGGCTGGTCCAGCCCGGGGGTGGCCTGGTACCGCCCCTTCGTCATATGGGGAATACTTATTGCGCTGACGTTATGGCTGGAGCAGAAGAGGAAGCTGGATGAACAATAGCCTGGCCAGCGTCTTCGCCCTGGGCACCAGCTATCTGCTGCTGATGTTCCTGTGCGCCCTGGCGGTGGAGCGCGGCTGGATCGGCCGCCGCATTACCCGCCACCCCGCCGTCTATACCCTGGCATTAGGGGTGTATGCCAGCGCCTGGGCCATCTACGGCAGCCTGGAGCTTGCCGCCAGCGAAGGGTACGGCTATCTCGCCTACTACCTGGGCGTGGCCGGCGCTTTCCTGCTGGCGCCGGTCCTGCTGGTCCCCATTCAGCGCATGACCCATACCTACCAGCTCTCCTCGCTGGCCGATCTCTTTGCCTTTCGCTTTCGCTCACGCTGGGTCGGCACCCTGGTAACGATCATCAGTCTGCTGGCTGTGCTTCCCCTGCTCGCTCTACAGGTGCAGACCCTGGGTGATGCCATCTACCTGATGACAGGCGCGGCCTCACCTGCCCTCCTGGCACTGGTCTTCAGCGCTCTTATAGCCCTGTTCGCCATGCTTTTCGGTACCCGGCACAGGCACCAGTACGCTCGGCATGACACGCTGCTGACGGTCATCGCCTTGACCTCGCTCATCAAGCTCGGCGCCATGCTGGCGCTGGGAGGGATTGCCCTGTTCGTGGTCTTCGATGGTCCAGCCGACCTGCAGCTCTGGCTGGATGGCCCCGGCCAGGCCTATCAGGCGGGAGTGACACAGCCCGATGCGGCCCACTGGCGCACCCTCTTGCTGCTGTTTTTCGCTGCGGCCTTGCTGATGCCGCACATCTTCCATATTACCTTTGCCGAGACGCTCTCACGGCACACCCTGCTTCAAGCCAGCTGGTCCCTGCCACTGTTTCTGCTGCTGATGGCAATACCTGTGCCGCTGATCCTGTGGGCCGGCCAGCGACTGGGAAGCGATCAACTGATCGGTTCCGCCTATCTGGCCTTCGGGCTATCGGAATCATTCTGGGTCCAGGCGCTCGCCTTCATCGCCGGCCTGGCCGCCACCAGCGCGACCATGGTGATCATCGCCCTGGCCCTGTCGGGGATGATCCTCAATCATGTGCTGCTGGTCGCGCACCCCCCGGAAGCCCAACCCAACCTCTATCGCTGGCTGCGCTGGCTTCGTCGCGGGCTGATCGCCGCGGTAATCCTGGGTGGGTGGCTCTTCTACCGTACTGTCGGGGTCAATCATGACCTGACCACCCTCGGGCTCGCCGCCTTTGTCGGCATGGCGCAGTGCCTGCCGGGCCTGCTTGCGCTGCTCTACTGGCCGGGAGCCAATCGCAAGGGCATGGTATCGGGCCTGGTCATCGGGACTCTGGTCTGGCTTGTCGGCCTGTGGCTACCCCTGCTCACAGCCCTCCCCGCCCTGGTGCTGATACCACCCGGGCTGGAGATGCTCGCCGGCGAGCCGAACTGGTATGTCGTAACCCTGGTGTCGCTGGCCGCAAACAGTCTGACTTTCATCATCGTGTCGCTGGCCACCCGTACCTCTCCCGGCGAGCGTGCCGCTGCCGAGGCCTGCTCGGTGGACGCCGTGATCCGCCCCAAGCGCCTGCCCCTGCAGGCAGCCACCGGTGAAGAGTTCAAGCAACCCCTGGCCAGGGCGCTCGGTGACGAAGTCGCCGAACGGGAAGTGGAGCGAGCCCTGACCGACCTGGGCCTTTCCCCCCTGGACGGCCGCCCCTATGCGTTGCGCCGCCTGCGCGACCGGATCCAGGCCAACCTTTCCGGCCTCATGGGGCCCTCGGTGGCCCAGGATATCGTCGACCGCTACCTGCCCTACCGGCGTGGTGGCCAGGAACCCACCGATGACATCCACTTCGTCGAGAGCCGCCTGGAAGCCTATCGCTCACGCCTGACCGGACTGGCCCGGGAGCTGGATGGGCTACGTCGCTACCATCGTCGCATCCTGACACGGCTACCCGTGGGGCTGTGCGCCTTCGGTGTCGACGACGAACTGCTGATGTGGAACGACGCCCTGGCCGAGCTCTCCGGCATCGATGGCAATAGCGTGATCGGCGCCCGCCGCGACGGCCTCCCTGCCCCCTGGGGAGATCTGTTGAGTCGAGCCGAGCAGGAGGATCACCTCTATAAGCAGGCGGTGACACTGGAGGACGGCACCCGCTACCTGACCCTGCACCGGGCCGAACTCAAGGCCGACGACGACGTCCGCGGCGGCACCGTGATACTGATCGAGGACCATAGCGAAATGAAGTGGCTGGAAGACGAGCTGGTCCATGCGGCTCGTCTTGCCTCCATCGGCCAGCTTGCCGCCGGGGTCGCCCATGAGATCGGCAACCCCATCACCGGCATCTCGTCGCTGGCCCAGAACCTGCGCTATGACACCAGTGATCCCGAAGTCCTGGAAACTGCTGCCCAGATACAGCAGTTGACCGACCGTGTCTCCCGTATCGTGAGCTCACTGGTGGGCTTCGCCCACGGCGGCCGCCACATCGGCGGCACCAGCTTCGCCCCGGTCTCAGTCGCGGCCGTTACCGACGAGGCCTTGCACTTGTTACAGCTGGCACGCTCAGGCGAGGATGTGAGGTACCATAATCTCTGCCCTGCCGAACTGGAGGTGATCGGCGATGCCCAGCGGCTCCAGCAGGTGATGATCAATCTGCTGAGCAATGCCCGCGACGCCAGCCAGCCGGGTGGCAACATCGTGATAGCCGCGGAGCCGGAAGGCCGCATGGTGAGAGTGACCGTCACCGACGAAGGCGAGGGGCTCGACGCCAGAGTCCGCGATCACCTGTTCGAGCCCTTCACTACTACCAAGCCACCGGGTGAGGGAACCGGCCTGGGGCTGCCGCTGGTCTACAGCATCATTGCCGAGCATCATGGAAGAATCGAAATCGAGTCACCGCCCCCCGGGCATGAATGCGGCACCCGCATCTGCCTGTGGCTGCCCACCGAACGACAGGATGGTGAAGAGACGAATGAGCAGGATTCTGATCGTTGAAGACGAGGCTATCATTCGCACCGCCCTTCGGCGGCTGCTGGAACGCCATGACTATCGCGTCAGTGAAGCCGGCTCGGTCGATGAGGCGCTCGCCCTGGATCCCAAGAACTTCGATTTGGTGATCAGCGACCTACGCCTGCCCGGCGAGCCGGGAACCGCCCTTATCGCCAGCGTGGCGCCGGTTCCGGTGCTGATCATGACCAGCTACGCCAGCATGCGCTCGGCGGTCGATGCCCTGAAGGAAGGCGCCGTCGACTATGTGGCCAAGCCATTCGACCATGACGAGCTGCTCGAAACGGTGTCCAGGGTACTGCACCAGCGCTCCTCCCAGCGCTCGCCGCCGCCGGACATCACCGATGCGGGCGGCTCACGCCAGCAGATGATCGGCGAGTGTCACGCCATGCAGGCTGTCTACACACGCATCCGCAAGACGGCACCGGCAGACGTCACGGTGCTGATCCAGGGCGAGTCGGGAACCGGCAAGGAGCTGGTGGCCCGGGCCATTCATCAGCAGAGCAAGCGCGCCGCGGCAGCACTGATCAGCGTCAACTGCGCCGCCATTCCCGAGACGCTGATCGAATCCGAGCTCTTCGGCCATGAAAAAGGGGCTTTCACCGGCGCCAGTGCCGCTCGCACCGGACTGGTGGAGGCAGCCGACGGCGGCACCCTGTTTCTCGACGAAATCGGGGAACTGCCCCTGGATGCACAGGCCCGCCTGCTGCGGGTCCTGCAGGAGGGTGAGATCCGCCGTATCGGCTCGGTGGAGACCCGTCATGTCAATGTTCGCCTCATCGCCGCCACCCACCGCGACCTGCGGGCCCTGTCGAAGACCGGCGAGTTCCGGCTCGATCTCTACTATCGCCTCAACGTGATGCAGATCGACCTGCCACCGCTGCGTGACCGCGACGAGGACGTCCTGACCATCGCCGATGTTTTGCTGGAAAAGGCGTGCCGGCGTCACGAGCGCAACGGCCTGCGTCTCTCACGTGCCGCACGCCAGGAAATCAGGGACTACCCGTGGCCGGGCAACGTCCGCGAACTGGAGAATGCTCTGGAGCGCGGCGTGATACTCGCGGAAGGTCACCTGATCCACCCCGATGACCTGGGCCTCCACCCCGCTCGGCCGGCCTCATCCCGGCTGCCCCTCGAACCGATGCCGAGAACGGTCGAACCGGTCGAGAGCGAACAGGACGAGAATGGTGACGACCTTTCCCTGGAGGATTATTTCCAGCATTTCGTCCTGGAGCATCAGGATCAGATGAGCGAGACGGAGCTTGCCCAGAAGCTGGGCATCAGTCGCAAGTGCCTGTGGGAGCGGCGCCAGCGCCTGGGCATTCCGCGCAAGAAGCAGGCCCGACGCAGCAGTGCCTAACCCATCAGCGATGGGGTGCGAGGGCCGACTACGACTATTGTCCAAGCGCCGCTGGCATATGCCAGCGGCGCTTTTTTGCTGATTCGCCGGGGGTTTTGCACCAGGTGTTACCTTACCACCCAGAATTTGCCCCGCGATGGCTCAAGCCGGGTAACACCCGATGGGGGACCGCTTCGGCTTTACCACGCACCAAAACGTAACCCACTGTTTTGCAATGCCGATAACCGTCATGGCATGTGGCGTGCAATATTTACGGGTAAGAAAAACAACATCCGACTGTCACCCGCGCCAACAACAACAACAAGGCGGTCAGGCGAGACAGAGCCCGCACCAACAACAACAAGGCGGGTTGTGAACGATGCGGACGCGGGAGCAATAACAACAAGCTCATCCCGACATGCTCCGCCCTTCGAAGCCTTGAACAACAGCAACAATATGCGCTCGAAGCACCGGATCCCAGGACGCGACGCGCTCACAATGGCTACCAACAAGAACAAGGGCCAGAGAAGCGCGCCTTCGGCAACAATAGCAACAAGCCGAAGGTAGGCATATTCACGATGCCGTCGTGGTTGGATTATTGTTTTGAATACGAGGCGGTCGCAACCAGGAACGTCAACAATCACAACAACATTGCTTGCCTGTGAAATCTTGGTGACTGTGGTGCGTATTCAAGGCGATGTGCCATCACGAAGAAGAAACAGCCGCATGGACGCAGCATTTTCAGCTTGTCAGAGGAGGCCAATCGGCCTCCTCTTTTGCTGTTTGGGCTGTACAGCGATTCGGCGCAGCGCTTTGCAAGGTGTCGCTGGTCGACTACACTCAACAACTTTCGCAAACTGCGAGTCGATATCGCCGCATGTTCAAAGGATTTACCCGCTTTCTGCAGAGCCCTGGCGAACATCTCAGGTCACTCTTCGGCCCCGATGATGCCGCCGCCGCTGAACTAGCCGGCCCGCGGATCATTCCCCGTAACGAGCACCCCGTATCGCGCCAGCACTTCAGTGAGTCGGCGCTCAAGGTACTCTATCGCCTGCACAATGCAGGATATGAGGCCTATCTGGTTGGCGGCTGCATTCGTGATTCATTCCTGGGCCGAATGCCCAAGGATTTCGACGTCGCCACCGATGCCACGCCGGAGCAGGTACGCGAGCTGTTTCGCAACTCGCGGATCATCGGTCGACGCTTTCGCATCGTGCATGTGCGCTTCGGTCGCGAAGTCATTGAGGTCACTACCTTTCGTGGCAGACCCAACGACGACCATGGCGACCACATCGCCCAGCAGTCCGAGCAAGGCCTGCTGCTGCGTGACAATGTCTGGGGCAATATCCAGGAAGATGCCGTGCGCCGCGATTTCACCATCAATGCGCTCTACTACAGCATCGCCGACTTCTCGATTCATGATTTCGCCAACGGCGCTCGCGACATCGAGTCCCGCACCCTGCGCATGATCGGCGACCCGACGACACGCTACCGCGAAGACCCCGTGCGCATGCTGCGCGCCATCCGCTTCGCCGCCAAGCTCGACTTCCAAATTGCGCCTGGCTCCGAGGCGCCGATCCATGAGCAGGCCCATCTGCTGCTGCAGATCCCGCCCGCACGGTTGTTCGACGAGATACTCAAGCTGTTCATGGCCGGCCATGGTGTCGAAACCTTCCGCATGCTGCGCCACTATGGCCTGTTTCCCATGCTCTTCCCCGAAACGGAAGAAGCCATGGCCACGCTGCCCTGGACCGAAGGCCTGATCGAGGCGGCCCTGGCCAGCACCGACAAGCGTATCCGTGAGGAGCGTCCGGTAACGCCGGCCTTCCTGTTCGCAGCACTGCTGTGGGGGCCCGTACAGCTTCGCCAGGCGACGCTGGAGGAGGATGGGATGCCGCCCATCCCCGCACTTCAGCTGGCGTCTCAGCAGGTGCTCTCGCGCCAGCTGAAGCACATTTCGATCCCCAAGCGCTTCAGCATGCCGATGCGCGACATCTGGGACCTACAGCAGCGACTACCCCTGCGTCGCGGCAAACGCGCACTGCAGACCCGGGAACATCCGCGCTTTCGCGCCGCCTACGACTTCCTGCTGCTGCGGGAAGAGGCTGGCGAGGTCGAACCCGGACTTGGCGACTGGTGGACCGCCTTTCAGGAAGGCGACGAACACGAGCAGTTGCGCCTGCTGGAGAAAGCCGGCGCCAACGCCACGCCCGGTGATCGCCCCAAGCGCCGCCGGCCCCGCAAGCGCCGCCGACGCAGTGCGCCCCCCGATAACCCGTGATCCCCCTGGTTGACGTCTACGTGGGGCTTGGCAGCAACCTCGACGAGCCCGCAACACAGGTGGCCCTGGCACTCGAGGCGCTCGGCGAGCTGCCGTTGACGCAGCGGGTAGGCGTGTCGAGCCTGTATGCCAGCCGTCCCGTCGGGCCGCAGGACCAGCCCGACTTCATCAATGCCGTGGCCCATCTGGCGACGCGGCTCTCCCCACTGGCGCTGCTCGATCAACTGCAGGCACTGGAACAGCGCCATCGCCGCGTTCGCCAGCGCCACTGGGGTCCCCGCACCCTGGATCTGGACCTGCTATTGTTTGGGAAACAGGTCATCGCAACACCACGACTACAGGTGCCCCACCCAGAGATGAAGGCACGCGCCTTTGTCTTGGTCCCTCTCGCCGAGCTGGCGCCAACGCTGATCCTTCCCGGTGGCCAAAGTGTCACCGCGCTGGCCGAGCAGCAGAGATCACCGGACCTGATCAGAGTGTTACCTTATAACCCAGGATAAGTGTTACCTATCGACACCACGCCCGCATTCTGGTAACAATCACGCGCAAAGGCAGCGCGGAGAACACCGCGCCGACCCGAGGACAACATGAGAGCACGCCATGAAAACCGTCACCCTGAGCACTCTGAAGGCCCATAAGCGCGCAGGCGAAACCTTCAGTTGCCTGACGGCCTATGACGCCTCCTTTGCTCGGAGCGCGTCCGAGGCCGGCATCGAAGTGCTGCTGGTCGGTGATTCCCTGGGCATGGTCCTGCAAGGCCACGCCAGCACCCTCCCGGTCACCCTGGACGACATCTGCTACCACACCCGCTGCGTGGCCCGTGGCAAGGATCAAAGCCTGCTGATGGTCGACCTCCCTTTCATGAGCAACTCCAGCCAGGAGCGCCTGCTGCAGGACGCCGGTGCGCTGATGCGTGCCGGTGCCGAGCTGGTCAAGGTGGAAGGCGAGGCGTGGATGGCCGACGGCATTCGCGAGCTGACACGGCGGGGGGTGCCCGTCTGCGCCCACCTGGGCCTGACGCCGCAGACCGTCTACCAGCTAGGCGGCTACAAGGTGCAGGGTCGCGATGCCGAGCGCGCCACCCAG
Organism: Halomonas sp. ANAO-440; assembly: GCF_019915905.1. Taxonomy (NCBI): domain Bacteria; kingdom Pseudomonadati; phylum Pseudomonadota; class Gammaproteobacteria; order Oceanospirillales; family Halomonadaceae; genus Halomonas; species Halomonas sp. ANAO-440. Next base: position 21,705 of record NZ_JAHXBV010000049.1, read on the forward strand.
ATTCTCGAGGATGCACGCACCCTGGTGGCAGCCGGCGCCTCGGTAATACTGCTGGAGTGCGTGCCGGCCAGCCTCGGCCGCGCCATCACAGAGGCACTTGACGTGCCGGTGATCGGTATCGGCGCCGGCCCCGACACCGATGGCCAGATACTGGTGATGCATGACGTGCTGGGAGTGACCCACGGCCGCATGCCGCGTTTCGTCAAGAACTTCATGGCAGAGGCCGACGACATTCCAGGCGCCTTCCGCCGCTATCACGAGGACGTCAAGGCGCGCCGCTTCCCGGCCGAGGAACACAGTTTCTAGGATATGTTCGAAAAGGCGGCGAGCGAAGGCACTTTTCGTGCAAGGCCTGGCTCCCTCGTGACACCCTGGAGTTCTAGATGCGTACCCTGAGAGACATCCCTGAGCTGCGAGAGACCCTCGGTGCGTACCGCCGCCGCGGCCAGCGTATCGCCCTGGTGCCGACCATGGGCAACCTGCACGCCGGTCATCTCGCCCTGGTGGAGGCAGCGCGCCGCCATGGCGACGTGGTGGTGGCGACCATCTTCGTCAACCCGCTCCAGTTCGGCCCCAATGAGGATCTGGACGCCTACCCACGCACCATGGTCGATGACCAGGCCAAGCTCGAAGAGGCAGGCTGTGACCTGCTGTTTGCCCCTGATACGGCCATGCTCTATCCCCGCGGCATGGAGGAACAGACTCGTGTCTGCGTGCCTGCCGTCAGCGAGGGGCTCTGTGGTGGCGCAAGACCCGGCCACTTCGACGGCGTATCTACCGTGGTGAGCATTCTGTTCAACCTGGTGCAGCCCGACACGGCCTGCTTCGGTGAAAAGGATTACCAGCAGCTGGCGGTGATTCGCAAGCTGGTGGAAGACCTCCACTTCCCCGTCGAGATCGTCGGCGTACCCATCGTACGGGCCGAGGATGGTCTGGCGCTCTCCTCGCGCAACGGCTACCTGGCCCCCGACCAGCGCGCCATCGCTCCCCTGCTGTACCAGACGCTCTGCGAGTTGCGCGACGCCCTCGAGGCCGGCGAGCCAGTCACCGCCAGCCTGGGAGCAGGGCTGGCAAGGCTACGGGAAAATGGCTTCGAGCCAGACTACCTGGAGCTGCGTGGCCTCGACCTGGCACCGGTCGACGAGTCCACCCGTGATGCCGTGCTCCTCGCCGCCGCCCGGCTGGGGCCAACCCGCCTGATCGACAACCTGACCCTGACCCTGCCGCGCTGACCCACTGACGCGGCATTCAATGTGCACCCTGTGCATCGTATTCCGGAGGAAGCTGCTCCCATGTACACCATCATGCTCAAGGCCAAGCTCCACATGGCCCGCGTCACCCATGCCGTACTCAACTATGAAGGCTCCTGTGCCATCGACGGTGACCTGCTGGACCTCTCCGGCATCCGCGAAAACGAGCAGATCCAGATCTATAACGTCGAGAACGGCCAGCGCTTCACTACCTACGCCATCCGCGCCGAAGAGGGCTCTCAGGTCATCTCCATCAATGGCGCCGCCGCCCACCTGGCCGGCCCCGGCGACCGCGTGATCATCTGCAGCTACGCCCACTACAGCGATGCCGAGCTGGACAATCATCAGCCGGCACTGGTCTATCTGAAGGAAGGTAACGACATCAGCCACACCAGCAACGCCATCCCCGTTCAGCTCGCTTGACGAGTAGCCGCACCCTCCGCGGGCTGTTCGCCGACCACGATGCCATGGGCTGCGGCATGGCCCGGGGACGCTGACTGACGAATTTCACCCCATTGGGGCATTGCCGCAGCGCACAAGCGTCGCCTATGCTGACAGGGCTACCGTCTGCGACCGATTTCAGGAGTGTTTCTTATGCAAGATGTGGTGATCGTTGCCGCCCGCCGTACCGCCGTGGGAGCCTTCGGTGGCTCTCTGGCCGGAATTCCCGCCAGCGACCTGGGTGCCCTGGTGATCAAGGACATCCTCGCCAGCACCGGTGTCTCCGGCGACCAGGTCGATGAAGTGCTCCTGGGTCAGGTCCTGACCGCCGGTGTGGGCCAGAACCCCGCCCGACAGGCCGCCATCAAGGCCGGCCTGCCCGACACCGTACCCGCCATGACCATCAACAAGGTCTGCGGCTCGGGCCTCAAGGCCCTGCACCTGGCCACCCAGGCGATTCGCTGCGGTGACGCCGAGCTGATCCTCGCCGGCGGCCAAGAGAACATGTCGGCATCCCCGCACGTGCTGCCCAATTCGCGCAACGGTCAGCGCATGGGCGACTGGAAGGCCATCGACACCATGGTCCACGACGGCCTTTGGGATGCCTTCAACAACTATCACATGGGTATCACCGCCGAGAACCTGGCCGAGAAGTACGACATCACCCGCGAACAGATGGATGAGTTCGCCGCGGCTTCCCAGCAAAAGGCCGCCGCCGCCATACGTGACGGCAAGTTCAAGAGCCAGATCGTCCCGGTGGAAATACCCCAGCGCAAGGGCGACCCGGTGGTCTTCGATACCGACGAAAACCCGCGCGAAGTGAGTGCCGACAAGCTCGGCGGCATGCGCCCGGCCTTCAAGAAGGATGGCACCATTACCGCCGGCAACGCCTCCTCGCTCAACGACGGTGCCGCCGTGGTGATGATCTGTTCCGCCGACAAGGCCAAGCAGCTGGGCCTGGAGCCGCTCGCCCGCATTGCCGCCTACTCCAACGCCGGCGTCGATCCGGCCATCATGGGTATCGGCCCGGCACCGGCCACCCGTCGCTGCCTGGAGAAGGCCGGCTGGTCGCTGGATGACCTCGACCTGGTGGAGGCCAACGAAGCCTTCGCCGCCCAGGCCCTGTCGGTGAACAAGGAGCTGGGCTGGGATGTCTCCAAGGTCAACGTCAATGGCGGCGCCATTGCACTTGGCCACCCGATCGGCGCTTCCGGCTGCCGCGTGCTGGTGACCCTGCTGCACGAGATGATCGCGCGCGATGCCAAGAAGGGCCTTGCGACCCTGTGTATCGGCGGCGGGCAAGGCGTGGCACTGGCGATTGAAAGATAAAGGCACCGCTCGGGACAGGCCTCAGCGGAGGTCTTTTGCCAGGTAAGGGTTTACAGCGCCTCCGTGATGGTCCGACACTTGGGGCCTGTCGCCGGATCAGCCGCGATGCTAAAAAAACCGCCCCCATGGCCAGGCCATGGGGGCGGTTTTCGTTGGAGCCCTGGCTGTCTTAGACGACAGGTTCGGCTTCCGCCGCTTCGAAGGCGGCCTTCTCTTCCGGAGTGATCTCCTTGATCGAGAGCTTCACCCGGTTGCGATTGTCGATATCGAGCACCTTGACGATGACTTCGTCGCCCTCATTGAGGAAGTCGCGCACGTCGTTGACCCGCTCGGGCACGATCTGCGAGATATGCACCAGCCCGTCGGTTCCCGGCATGATGTTGATGAAGGCGCCAAAGTCGGCAATGCGTACCACCTTGCCGCGGTAGAGCTTGCCGATTTCTGCCTCGGCGGTGATCGCCAGCACGGTATCGATGGCCTTCTTGGCCGCCGCCTTGTCCTCGGCGTAGATACGCACGGTGCCGTCGTCGTCGAGATCGATGGAGGCGCCGGTGTCTTCGCAGATCTTGCGAATGGTGGCGCCGCCCTTGCCGATGACGTCGCGGATCTTGTCCGGGTCGATCTTGATGGTTGCCATGGAGGGGGCGTTTTCGGACACCTCCGCACGACTCTGGGCGATCACGTCGTTCATCTGCTGGAGGATATGCAGGCGAGCCTCATTGGCCTGCTGAAGGGCAACCTCCATGATCTCCTCGTTGATCCCCTCGATCTTGATATCCATCTGCAGCGCAGTCACACCGGCAGACGAACCAGCCACCTTGAAGTCCATATCACCCAGGTGATCCTCATCGCCCAGGATATCGGTCAATACGGCGAAGCCGTCGGCATCCTTGACCAGGCCCATGGCGATACCCGCCACCGGTGCCTTCATCGGCACGCCGGCGTCCATCAGTGCCAGCGAGGAGCCGCACACGGATGCCATTGAGCTCGAGCCGTTGGACTCGGTGATCTCCGATACCACACGGATGGTGTAGGGGAAGTCCTCGGACGTGGGCAGCATGGCCTCGATGCTGCGACGGGCCAGGCGGCCGTGGCCAATTTCGCGACGCTTGGGTCCACCCATGAAGCCAGCTTCACCCACGCAATAGGGAGGGAAGTTGTAGTGCAGCATGAAGCGGTCCTTGCGCTCACCCTCCAGCGACTCGATCAGCTGAGCATCGCGCAGGGTACCCAGGGTGGCGATGACGATGGCCTGGGTCTCGCCGCGGGTGAAGATCGACGAGCCATGGGTCTTGGGCAGGCTACCCACTTCGATATTCAAAGGCCGCACTGTCTTCTGGTCACGGCCATCGATACGCGGCTCGCCCTTGACGACGCGGGAGCGAACCACACGCTTCTCCAGCGCGGCGAAGGCGCCTTTGACCTCATCGGCATCGAACTTGCCTTCCTCTTCACCGGCGAGCTGCTCGACGGCCTCGGCCTTGAGTGCTGACAGGGCGTCCTGCCGGGCCATCTTGTCGGTGACACGATAGGCCTCGCCCACCTTGGCCTCGAAGCCCTGGGCAATGGCGTCCTTGAGGGGCGTGTTCTCGGCGGGCGGCTGCCAGTCCCACTTCGGCTTGCCGGCCTCGGCGGTCAGCTCCTTGATGGCCTCGATGGCGACCTGCATCTCCTGGTGGCCATAGAGCACGGCGCCCAGCATTTCGTCCTCGAGCAGCTCCTTGGCCTCGGACTCCACCATCAGCACCGCTTTCTCGGTACCGGCAACGACCATGTTCAGCTCGGAGTTGGCAAGCTCTTCCACGGTGGGGTTGAGGAAGTAGCCCTTCTCCTCGTCGAAGCCCACCCGCGCGGCACCCAGGGGGCCGTTGAACGGCACGCCGGCGATGCACAGCGCCGCGGAGGTGCCGAGCATGGCGGCGATGTCCGGGTCATGGTTGCGGTCGGTAGAGAGGACGGTACAGATCACCTGCACCTCGTTCATGAACCCCTTGGGGAACAGCGGGCGAACCGGGCGATCGATCAGGCGAGACGTGAGGGTCTCCTTCTCTGTAGGCCGCCCCTCGCGCTTGAAGAAGCCGCCGGGGATCTTGCCAACCGCGTAGGTTTTTTCCTGATAGAACACCGCCAGGGGGAAGAAGTCCTGCCCTGGCTTGAGCTCTTTCTTGGCGACGACGGTGCATAGCACCACGGTATCGTCCATGGTGACCAACACGGCACCGCTGGCCTGGCGGGCGATGCGCCCGGTTTCCAGGGTGACGGTGCTGCGACCGTACTGAAATGTTTTCTTGACCGGATTCACGGCGACTTCCTTCAACGTTACTTTTCTGTGTTTGGGTCGTTTTGACTCGGCGACTATTTTAGGGGTTGACGCGCCTCAGGGCCACCGGTTAGCGACATTTCCACAAGGCAATCGTGTATCCCCGCCTCTCGGGGCTGTCCGGCGACAGGCCTGCCCCCGGTGCCCCTTAGGTCATGCATGCAGAATCGAGTAGGAGGGGGAGTCGCCTCCCCCGTCCTCTCACACCACCGG
>NZ_JAHXBV010000005.1:0-249096 GCF_019915905.1 Halomonas sp. ANAO-440
GGCCTGAGTTATTTACTAAGCGGGTGGTCAATCACACGGGACCCGACAGCTAGGAACTATTGTCTCTAGCGAAGATGGATCACGCCACACCAAATGGATTAAGGCGATGATGCCGCGTCTTCAGATCATGAAGGCTATGCTTAAGCCCTCCGGCGTCCTAGCAATCTGCATTGATGATAATGAGCTTTTTCACCTTGGTATGATGCTGGATGAGGTTTTTGGAGAGAAAAATCGCCTAGCTATAATCAACTGGCAGAAAGCCTATTCTCCAAAGGGGGGTAACTCTGTTTCCAAAACGACGGATTATGTCCTCGTGTACGCCAAGGATAAAGGCTTGGCGAAAATGGATTTGCTTCCTATTAGTCGTTCTCAAATAAAAAATATCGACGGTGATAACAGTGGTGATTGGATACCAACTGATCCTTCAGCGCGGCAAAATAGGGCGAAAACCGCCTACGCGATACAATCACCTTTCACGGGAAATCTTCACTACCCAAATGGTGAGTATGAGTACGATGGAAACTTGCCGGAGGCTCGAGCTCACTGGGTGAGTTTTACAAAATCAGAGGCCAAGAAGTATCTCTGTGAGTGGGGAGCGGACTATATAGAACGGGACCTTGGAGATGGGCGTGGAAATGCGCTCGTGATATCAGGGAGTGGTGTAAGTCTTGAGGGCTATGATCCTGAAAATGACCCGGTGGTGAAACATGCTTCACAAAAAGCACTTGAGCGGCGTGAGAAGGGCAACTGGCCCAAACTTTTCTTCCGTGATGATCGAAAGAGAAGGCCTGGAGCCGGCAGGCCACGGCTAAAGACTCCTATCGAGGCTGTTCGCGCGGGAATGATCCCTACGACATTTTGGGATGAGGAATTTTATGATAGTCCTGTGGAAATTGGATCAGTAACATGGCCCCATGCTCAGTCCGGTCACTCGGATATGGCGCGAAAAGAGTTAGACGAAATTGTCGGAAAAGGTCACGCGTTTGATACTGTGAAGCCTTTGCGGCTTCTTAAAAAAATTATTCAAATTTAGTGCCCTGAGAATGGGCTAGTGCTCGATCCGTACGCTGGTTCTGGCTCCACTGGTCATGCTGTACTTGACCTTAATAAAGAGCTAGAGGCAGAACGTCGTTTCATTCTTATTGAACAGGGTGCCCCGGAAAATGGTGACAAATATGCACGCACTCTGACATGGAAACGGCTTTATAATGCAGTCACGGGTGAACGACCTAATGGTAAACAGGGAAAGCCTCTTGGTGGAGGTTTCGAGTATAGACTGCTGACTAAGACCATTGACGCTAAGACTGTTCTAGCAATGCAGCGCGACGAGTTGACTGATGTCGTTCTGACCTCACACTGGGAAAACCATAAGCGTTCTGCGCCAAGCCTGAAGCGGTGGGATGAGCAGACTTATCAGTATCTCATCGGCCAAGACCAGAACGGAGAGGGTTACTTTCTGATTTGGGACAACGATGGGCCGGTGGGTTCTTTGAGCCTAGACACCTATAAGAAAGTCGTTCAAGAGGCTAGGAAGGCCAGTATCGAGCCACCTTTTCATGTTTACGCTCGTTATGAAATGTTCCAATCGCCTAACGTTCGGTTCTGGAAAATTCCAGACAAAATTCTGGCGGATCTAGGGTTAAATGAAAATGACGAATATAATAATGAGGAGGAGAGCGTTTAATGGATCTCATCAGGTTTCAGGAGCGAGCTGCCACCCAAATTGCTAATCGCTTTTTTGATTATTCAGTAAATCCTCTTTTGGTGGATCGCACTACGCCGGTACCGTTTCTTCAGACTCTTGTGGCGATTACTGGGAGCGGAAAAACTCTTATGCTGGCGGATGCGGTCTCTCAAATTCGAGATGGTTTGGGAGTTGCGCCAGTAGTGCTTTGGATTTCCAAAGGGAGAGTTGTGGTTTCCCAAACCTTCGAGAACCTGTCGTCAGGAAAATATGCAGATAATCTTTCGGGGTTCAGTGTTGTGCCGCTTCTTGAGGTCACTCCCGATCACCTATCAAGCGAAGATATTCCGGTTCTTCTGGTTGCTACAGTAGGTAAGTTTGCGGTCGAAGATACCTCCAATGATGACCGAAAAGTATACCGTGCCCAACTGGACTTGGCAGAAGAATCTCTCTGGGACCAGCTAAAGAAACGTCAGACCGCAAAGGGTCTCAGACGCCCTTTGATCATCATCTACGATGAAGGCCACAACCTTTCGAATCTTCAATCAGAGCGGCTACTTGAGCTCGCTCCTGACGCTCTCATAGTCGCGAGCGCCACGCTCACTTTGCCTCCGCGCATCAACAGCGTCATGACGCGGCTTCGTAACGATAAAAGATGGGCGGATCAAGATTTCTCTACTACAGTTTCAAGCCGGGATGTGGTGCTTTCTGGACTAGTGAATGAGCGGATTTCCATAGACGGGTATATAACGCCGCTCGAACCTGCTCTCGATAACCTCATTGGCGATCTCCGGGGCGCTCAAGAGGTTGCAATGGACCTGAAGCTTCCGTTTACGCCCAAGGCTATCTACGTTTGCTCGACCAACACTGTTGATGGCATGTCTATTTCGGAGGACTTGAAGCGTCCGTTTAAGGAGCGGCAAGCGCGACCTATTTTAATCTGGCGGCATCTTGTGGAGGTGGCAAAGGTCAAGCCTGAGAAGATCGCTCTCTACTGCCAACTAAAATTCTCAAAAGAGTCTCCGAAACCTGCTGAAATGCACCTATTTGATGGAGGTGAGAAGGATTATGCTCGATTCACGTCAGGGGGTTATGAACATGTAATCTTTAACTTAAGCCTACAAGAAGGCTGGGATGATCCAGCCTGCTGCTTTGCATACATTGATAAGGAGATGGCTTCTGCACGGCAGATTACACAAGTTATCGGACGGGTTCTCCGTCAGCCAGGAGCAGAGCATTACAATGATCCGATTCTAAACACTGCGCATTTTCACATACGGACGGATGAAAAAGGTGTGTTTGATGATATTCTAAAAGATATCCGTAGAGACTTGACTTCCGAGCATCCGTCTATTGCGCTTGTGATTAAAGATGAGAAAACACGTGGTGTGCGCGACCGCATAGACCCCAAGCCTCCGCGTACAGTGCCTACTGTTGGCATTGAGAGCACCCGTGCTCTCGAACCGATTTCACGCATAGTTAAAACTATCATTGATTTCCGTTCGGATACTCATAATACTGTGGGGCAGGGCAGTCGCATGCAGGTTCTTCAGAAGGTTGGAGAGAACTCTGACGCGCAGTTCGAGTGGATAGATGTTGAACACAGTAATCGCCTAACTGCTCGCTCAGTTTTTCGTCGAGAAATTAACCGCAGTTATCCAGGGGGACTTAGAAGAGCTGGAGGGCCGATAAACCTCGTGGATATCGAGGAGCCTAAATTTGATGCAATGATTGAACTCAGCAGCCCTGCTGCGGATCATATGAGAGCCAAGGCGCAAGAGGTCGTTTCAGCATATATTCAGCATTCAGTAATCTTTCAAAATGACGTTGATAACCCCTACTATGTGGGCCCTATCGCAATTGATCCAAACTCAAGCGAACAGTTCAAACGTTCTCTTCATGGAAGTTACTCCGGCCTTAATCCGCTGGAGGTAAAGTTTGCACGGGCGCTTGACCGAACACAGCGAGTGTGGGCGCGCAATCCCGTAGGAAGCGGCTATTCGCTACCATTGCTTCATGAAGGAAAAGCATACTGGCCAGATTTTCTTGTTTGGATTGATAAGAACGTAGTGGTGATCGACACAAAGGGGGATCATTTACTGGTTGAAGCGAGCGCCTCTAAGCTTTTCGAGATCGATGGTGGGGAGTCTGGTAAGCGCATCTTGTTGCGCTTGGTTTCAGAGGGAAATGTTGAAATTGAAAATGGTACAATTCGTAAAAGGGCGAAGTCTGGATTCACGGTGTGGGCCTGGAAAAATGGGCGTCTTCAGCCGACACATTGCAATACTGAGAAAGAGGCGGTCGATGCATCTCTGCGACTCGACTGATGTGTAATGATCGACTGAGGCCAAATATTGCGCATAGTGATCGTGTTGACTTGTTACATTCCGCCATAGGCTTTCTATGGTTAAGCAGTGTTCTGCCGTTTTCCTGGGTTCCTTCTTTGTCGTTTTGGGAGCCCTTTCTTGAAGATGGTTTGATCATGGTGGCTGTTTTTCCTAGACTGTAAAGTAAAGTATTCCATGTGTTCAGTGTTCTCGCATTAAGGCTTGACCTACATAGCTTCCATCTGTGAGAGAATTTATGGTCGTCTCGGCTATGTGGCCTGCTAGCTCTCCCTTTTTTGCTTCCTGTTCTAGGTAGGTTTCAATCAGCTCAGGAGCAGCATGACTATCACCTAGAATGGCCGCTCCCACCCAATTGGCAGGAATTTCTTCATCTGCTTCGTGCCGCTCGGCGTAGCTTTCTTCGACTGTCGCGTAGCATTCCCTCGCGCTTTCATTATCCTTGACCTCTTCTATCAGCATGCAGCGGAAAAGAGGAAGAGAGTCATTGCTTGGTGCGATATCATAAGCGCGCTCCACAGTGCTTAGAGCAAGCTCGTAATTTTCCTGATAGACGTCAATCTGTGCACGGTTTATCAGCGCGTAGTGGTTATTGGGATCTGCTTCCAGAGACTGCTCTATCAGTGCTTTCGCCCTTTCTAGCCTCTTCTCATTTCCTTCCGCCATGGCGAAGCTAGCTTCTTCGTTAGCTTGCCTTTGAAGCTCAACGGAGTCACCCTGTATTTCATTGCTCATGCCTTCTTGGCAGGCCGAGAGAAGAATAATTAGCGGGATTGCAGAGAATAATTTACGGCGCATGTTGTTTCTCTACTACCTGAATGGTAATCGTTTTGTTCGTGCTGGGTGGCATCGGTGCTGCTGAACCTGCACTGGTCTGATACTGGAAAGTGCCTTGGAGGTAAAGAGACAGCGTCTTGCCAGGTTGTGGTTCGGGCAAGGGAAGGGAAGCATGACCTACCGGCCAATATTGTGGCTCATCCGGCCAAGCATTGGTTCCGGTATTCTGAAGAACTGCTGTTTCCATTGGTTGGTCGCCATCTATGAGCTCCGCACGCATGCCTAGAATAGCTTTACCGCCCCCGGGGATTTGTGCTGCGGGTGCTCCACCGCGTGCCGAAATATGAAGCGTGTTATCTCTAATCGTGACATGAACTCGAAAGATATAGCCGCCATTACTACCAACACCTTCGACGAAGAGGTAGGCTGGCTGATTCATGATCACTTCGGTTTCAGAGGCTACATACTCATATTCAGTTTCAGGGGAGTTTTCGGCAAACGACGTCCTGAATGAGTCATTTTGATTCCCGGGCATCCTAAGCGAACGTGGATGAGCTATTGAGCCTGCTGCCGACGTGCCCGCTCTGGTGGGTGAGCCAGTGATCGTAGTGGAAGCCGCTTCGACATATCCACCACATGAGGTCGCGCTGCCATGGATAGCGGCAGGGGAACCTTCAATCGAATACCAGCTTGCGCCAGTGGTGATGGCGGCCCCACAGGAACTCTTGTCACCCACCCTGGCAATCGGAACGCCATCGGCGTTAGCACTGGATGCGCCGGAGACGATGCTATGTGGCCCGCCTTTGCAGCGACAGACAATCTTGTCGCCGATCTTCGCAAGATCCATGGGAGATTCCTTGCTCCATAGTGATGTGGCAAGTTTATGGGCTTTGCCTATGGCCGTGCCACTCGTTGGAGCAATCGCCAGACATCTCTTACGCGTTTGTAGGCGATTGCCCACACTGGCGTGATTTCAGGCGAAGGGAATGAGGGGCGGCCCCGATTTCGAGAGCCTCCATTCCATCCATGGTGGATCGACGTGAACGCATCATTGAGGGGGGCTTCCGTCGGACGGATCACCACCCCGCGCCTGCTCATCTGCTCCAACCGCCCCATGTGCTAGCTTGAGGCGTATCGAAGCCAAGGGTGGGGTTCAGGCTATGGGCGAGCCGATGAGTTATCAGGATGCTGACCAGTGCGTGGATCAGGTCATCGATCGGGTGGGCAAGCACATTGTGCTGGGGCTGCCGCTGGGGCTGGGTAAACCCTTGCGGTTTGTGAACGCCCTTTATGCCCGCGCCCAGCGTGATCCGACGATCAAGCTGCATATCGTCACCGCGCTCTCTTTGCTGGCACCGGCGGGCGGCTCCTCCCTGGAGCGCCGTTTCATGGGGCCTTTCGTCGAGCGCTTGTACGGCGATATCCCTGAGCTGGCCTATGCCCGGGATGCCCAGGCAAACCGCCTGCCGGACAATGTCACGGTGTCCGAGTTCTTTTTCCAGGCCGGCAACCTGAAGAACAACACTGACCAGCAGCGCCACTATATCTGCACCAACTACACCCACGCGCTGCGCGATTTGATGGCCCAGGGCATCAATGTGCTGGCTCAGTTGGTAGCGCCCGATGAGCGGGGCGAAGCGGTGAGCCTGAGCTGCAATCCGGACATGACCCTGGATGCGTTGCTCTGGCTGCGCGAGCAACCCTATGCCACCGTTTGTGTCGCGGAAACCAATCGGCACCTGCCGTATCTGGGTAATGACGCGGCTGTGGCGCGTGCCGACTTCGACCTGCTGCTGGAAAACCCGGATACCGAGTATCCGCTGTTCAGCGCGCCCCAGACCCCCATCTCGTCGGAAGATCACCTGATCGGCTTCTACGCCAGTTGCTTGCTGAAGGATGCCGGCACGCTGCAAATCGGCATCGGTTCCCTGGGGGCGGCGCTGGTGCATAGCACCCTGTTGCGCCAGCGGGACAATGCCCGCTGGCAAGCGATTTACCGGGACCTGCAGGTGGCCGAGCGGTTTCCGGTAGCCGAGCAGTGGGGCGACACCCAGCCCTTCAGCCAGGGGCTGTATGGCTGCAGCGAAATGATGGTGGATGGCTTTATCTACCTGATGGAAGGCGGGGTGCTCAAGCGCCGGGTCTTTGCCCATGCCGACTTTCAGGAAGCGATCAACCGGGGCGAGATCGACCCGGAGAGCAGCGACCACCCCAGCGCGGCAAAGGGGGTGGTGATGCACGGCGGCTTTTACGTGGGGCCGCGGCGTTTCTACGACAAGCTGCACGCGTTGTCCGACGCCGAGCGCGCAAGTATCAACATGACCAGCGTCAACTACATCAATGACCTCTACGATCACCGCTTCGGGAATCAGCGGCTCAAGGTGGCCCAGCGCCAGCATGCGCGGTTTATCAACTCTGCCATGCTATGCACGATCGATGGGGCGGTGGTATCGGATGGACTGGAGGATGGGCGGGTGATCAGCGGTGTGGGCGGGCAGTACAATTTTGTCGCCATGGCCCACGAGCTGAGCGGGGCGCGCTCGGTCATTACCCTGCGCAGCACCCGCGAGAGCGGCGGCGAAACCCGGTCCAATATTCTGTTCAGCTACGGCCACTGCACCATTCCCCGCCACCTGCGCGATATCGTGGTGACCGAATACGGTATTGCCGATTTGCGTGGTCGCTCTGATGAGGAGGTGTGCCTGGCGTTGATCGCCATTGCCGATGCGCGATTCCAGTCCGAGCTGCTGGCGCAGGCCAAGGACGCCGGCAAAGTGGCCGCCGACGTCGAGATTCCCGCGCTCTGGCGGGACAATACCCCGGAGCAACTGGCGCAGCAGTTTGAGCGGATGGGCGGCGAGCAGGTCTTCTCCCGGTTTCCGTTTGGCACTGACTTCACTGATGAGGAGCTGACCCTGGGCAAGGCCCTCAAGCAGCTCAAGGCGCGCACCGCCACCCGAAGCGGCAAGCTGAAAGCGCTGCTGGGCGCACTCGGCGCAGGCCAAGCCAGCGACGCTGAACGGTCGCTGCTGGCCCGGCTCGAGCTGGATCGGCCCAGCGGCTGGAACGAGCACCTGGAGCGGCGGCTGGTGCTGCAGGCGCTGCGATCGGGCTAGTGGGGCACTGAGCGGGCGGGGCAGACTATCAGGCAGCCACTTCTTTCTCGTCCTCAATCGCCAGCTCGAGGTGGAAGTGAGCCGGCCCCGTCAGGTTGACCAGGGCGTCCAGACTGAACTTGTTGATGCGGCCGTTCAGCAGGTCGTTGAGGCGAGGCTGGGTGATGCCCAGTCGGTGCGCCGCCTCATTCTGAGTGATGCCCCACTCCCGGACACGGCCGGCGATCTTCGCCATGAGCTCGGAGCGCAGACGCATGTTCAGCGCCTCTTCGGGAGTGTCCTCGATGGCATCCCACACGCTGTCATAATACTCGATGGCCATGGTGTCACCTCGCTTGGTGGCCGGGCTTAGGGCAGCTCCTTGTATCGCTGCTTGCCCAGGTCGATGTCTTTCTTGGCGGTCTTCTGGGTTTTCTTCTGGAAGCAGTGGAGCACGAATACCGCATCGCCTCGGTTAGCCACATAGAAGACCCGAAAGGCCCCATTGTCTTCCCGGATGCGGATCTCCATGACGCCAGGGCCAACGCTTGGCATGGGGCGGAAGTCGTCTGGTTGTCCTCCAGCTTGAACCTTGTCGATCTGAAACCCTGCTTCGCGCTTGGCGTCCAGAGGGAAGTCGCGCAGCCGGTCCTTCGAGTCTCCGACGAATGCGACGGGTTTCTTCCGCGCCACGCTGCTCTCCTTGGCCTCTGTGATCCTATATCAATACCGATATAATAGGCTCATCAACCGAACGGTTCAAGCTCGGTGCGGCAAGCCCTCCGCGCTGAGGGCAGTGAGGTGGCGTGCTGTAGCCAATTGCGCCGCACGACTACCTCGAGTCCCATCAGGCCCAGCACGTCTACATTGATAAAAGAACAAAAAAACCGCCACTTACGGATCATCCCGGGTGGCGGTTTTGCGTTTCTGATCTTGCTGTGGGGATTGCCTGGCATCGATTGCCGCTGGAGGACTGGTTCCGTTCAGCCGCGCAGCTTGCGCACGTTGGACTGGGTCTTGGTGCTGTATGGCTTCAGCGCTGCCGCGGTGATCTTTGCGGGATCGGCGCCGCTGGCCATCGCCACTGCCGCTCGCTCGGTTGCCGTGGCGTAAATCGTCCCTTTCTCCATCATCATGCTCATGGCATCGGGCAGGGTCATGGTGCCGCTGGCCATCATCATGGTGCGGCGGACGATCACCTCACTGGAAGACAGCATCATCTGGTTGTAGGAAGAGGCGATCTTCATCCAGGCGAACATCATGTTCATCGGGTTATTCGACATTTCGTCAGGTACTCCTCGTTATTTCGGACTTCGATCTGGTGCTTGTGGGTGGAGATTGCTCTTGGAGATTGCTCCTGTGGATAGCGAGTATCCACGCCTGAGCCTCGCCATGAAGCCATCGGGACTCAGAATTAGAGTCACACTAACCTGTCCTGCGACCTGTGTCGGTACGCTGGCCCACATTCACATGGCCTTCAGGCCCTGGTGCGTGGCACCCAGCCAGCCCTTGCTGCCGCAGCTGGCGATCCCATGGATTTCCATTGGTGCATCTCATCCACGATGCGGCCAAAGGCCACCCCTATCCGGCAGACCACCGCTCCGGCAGCTTTTGGCAATGGCTCAGCAGCCGCTGCTGTAGCCTTTCCAGCAGCGTCTGCTCAGTACCCTGATGAGCCTCGGTGCTCAGGGAGGCGAGTGTGCTGTCGATGGCCGCCGGCATGCGTTCGGCGAGTTCTAGCCCCTGGCGTAGGAAATAGCGTGGCTGGAAGCGCATCGAGCGGGCCAGCGCTTCGAGGTGCGAGCGTTCGATGCTTCCGGGGCGATCCTCGTCGGCGATGCGAAACGCGAAGCGGCGCGCGAGCCCGCTGTAGAGCGTCGTGCTCATCAGATCGTAGAACGGCGCCAGCCGAGGCCCCTCATCGGTATAGAGGATGGCGAGGTTCTTGGCGTGGCTGTCGTTGTTGCCCACCAGCAGGTTGAAGAAGAACCAGGCGATCAGGCGCTGCAAGTCCTTGGCCGGTGCGCCGGCCTGCTGCAGTAGGTCGCGACAGCGAGCCAGGCCGGGCCCGCCGTCGCTTTCGTACTTGATCAACGAAGGTGTACCGGCGAGCTGGCAGAAGTCGAGCTGGTGCAGGCGTCGCAGTCCGCCCTGTTCATCGGCAACCCGGTCGTAGCGGCGTACAAGGCAGGCGTGGGTCTCGGGCTGGTAGCTGGCCTCGGCGACTTTGAGCCCGAGTTCGGCGGCCAGCCGCATGCAGAAGGTCTCGTTGATGGCGGAACCCCATACGCCCCTCAGGGCCTGGATGTCCGGCTTGAGAATATGGCTGGAAGGCGCCGATCCTTCCGGTATGGCGGGGCTCCCATCTTCCAGCACCATCAGTAGTAGCTTGTCCTGAGCGCCGGCCAGCGAGATGCGGGCTTCCTCACCTTGTTGCGAGAGCAGGGGGCTTAGTTCCCGGTGTTGCAGGTGTTCCGCCAGCGCTTCCCAACTGATGGGGCGATAGTGCGGCGGAGCCGGTGACTCGCCCGGTGGCAGCAAGGTAAAGCCGCTGGCTGTGTCCCCACCGATGGCCTTCAGCAGGCCGAAAACGGTCGTGGTGTGGTGGCGAAGTGCCAGATGGTGGCGCAGGTCGCCTTCCGGCAGCAGGTTCTCGAAGTAGGCCAGCACCGCATCGCCAACGTGAACCTGCTGAATGAGCGGCAGCGAGGGCGAGAGGCTGACCGCTTCAGGATGCTCCAGCCATTCGGTAGCATACTCGAAGCGCAGCGGTTGAACGTCGTAGAGGCGTCCGACATATTTGTCGCCGTGGTAAACCGCCAGAGTGTCATCACTCGCCATGTCGGCTGCCACCCTTGCGCCGCACGACGACCTCGAGCCCCATCAGGTCCAGCACATCCAACACCTTTTGCAGCTGCAGGGTCGGCTTGCCCCGCTCCAGATCGACGATGAATCGGTTGCCGGTTCCGGCCAGGCCGGCGAGGTCGATTTGCAATAGCCCCTGTTCGGCGCGCAGCTGGCGTACCAGCTTGCCGAGCTCTTCGCTGTGGCGAATGTGTACCGGGTGGGCAGGGGAGTCGTTGGTAGGCATGGGAACCTGCATGTGATTACTGTTCGGTAATTCTAGGCACGGTTCCCCTGTTCCGCAATGAAATAATTACCGATCGGTAATCATGAGGCCGTCAGGACGCGATAAATGGCGAAAATTACCGAACGGTAACTCTGATCGAGTTTCCCTGGCAGGGGAGTCGTGGGAGCCATGACAAAGCGGGCACCACAAGGGCGCCCGCTTTCGTACAAAGCCTTGTGGCCTTACATTCGGAAGCGATCGACGCGGAAGGGCGTCATATCCACCGCGGGCTCTTCGCCATCCATCATCTGGGCGAGCAGCTCGCCGGTGGCCGGGCCCAGGGTAAAGCCCTGATGGCCGTGGCCGAAGGCGAGCCACAGCCCCGCCTTGTCGGGGGCCGGGCCGATCACCGGCTTCATGTCGGGCAGGCAGGGCCGGGCTCCCTTCCAGGGCTGGCCGTCACGGCGCTTGCCCAGCGGGAACAGCTTGCGTGCCACCCTCTCGGCGGCAGCCAGCTGCTTGTACTGGGGCGGCGAGTCCAGGTCGGCAAGCTCGGCGCCGGTGGTCAGGCGAATTCCGGCGCGCATCGGCTCGAGCAGGAACCCCTTTTCGGCGTCCATGACCCAGTGGTTGAGCTTGGCTCCCTCTTCGGCGGAGTAGTGCATATGGTAGCCGCGCTTCACGAACAGCGGCACCTTCATGCCCAGCCTTCCCAGCAGCTCGCCGGCCCAGGGCCCCAGGGCCACCACCACCTCATCTGCCTCCAGGGGGCCCTCGCTGGTCTTGACCTGCCAGCCGCCATCTACCTGGAGCACGTCCTCGACGCTGGCCTGCATCACCTGGCCGCCCTGTTCCGCAAAGCTGCGGGCGTAGGCCTGCACCAGGCCGCCCGGGTCCGAGACCATCCAGGGCTGCGTCCAGAGGATCGCCCCGATCAGTCCCTTGCCCAGATGCGGCTCCTTGGCGTAGAGCGCCTCGGCGTCCAGCACCTCATACTCGACTCCGAAGCGCTCGTGGTTCTCCCGGGCTTCTTCCTGGCGCTCCTCGAACGCCTTGCGGGTGCGGTAAAGCTCCAGCCAGCCGCCCTTGCGCACCAGCGCCTCGGCGCCGGAAGCCTCGATCATCGGCGCGTGAGCATCCTGGCAGCGCATGATCAGCGACGCCCACTCGCGCACGATGCGCTCGTAGCGCTTGCCGCTCGAGTTCAGCCAGTAGTTCAGGAGCGGGCCCGCCGCGTTCATCATGCCGGTGGGGCGGTAGCGGATATCCACCTTGCGGTTGGGCAGCACCCGCAGCAGGGTGCCGATATCACGGGGGAAGGCGTAGGGCCGAACCGCCTCGCGCTGGATGATGCCGGCATTGCCGAAGGAGGTCTCGAGCCCCGGCTCGCGGCGGTCCACCAGGGTGACGTCATGACCGCGACGCACCAGGTGCCAGGCCACAGATACGCCGACCATGCCGGCACCAAGAACGATGATATTGCGGGCCATGAAGGACTCCCTGCCGATAGATACAGAAAGCTTCGCCGCGGGGCGAAGCCTGTCATTCTCGGAGTTTAGCAGCACTTCCCGGAAAATCGGCAATGCGTCGATAAGTAAGATGATAGGTCTATTGTTGTGGCTGCGTGCAGTGTTTATGCTTTTGCTCTGGGCTGTATTCCGAATTATTTTCTTGTCAGTCGCGCGAGATCTTCTTCAAGCGCTCATCGGCACGTTTTACCGTTTTCATCTTTTCCGGCCGCTTCATGGATTTCCACTGGCGGATCTCCTCCACGGTGCGGCCGCAGCCCACGCACAGGCCCCCCGAAAGCTGGCAAATCGAGACACAGGGGTTTTCGATCTTCTTGGCCATTCAGTGCCTCATGGCCTTGGTGCGCAGCCGACGCTGCCAGTCGCCGCCGTGTTCCCGCTGACACGCCTCTTCGCTGTCGAAGTCGAGATGCCTTGAGGCGTCGCCGACATCGACGCCGGCTTCTGCCAATGCCTCGGCGGTCAGCTCATTGATACAGCGCCGGGCATCGCCCTTGAGCGCATTCGCCAGGTTGGGGTGGGTATCGAACACCCAGGTGACCACCAGGCTCTCGGGAAAGCGCTGGTAATCGACCTCATGGGTCAGCCAGCAGAAGCCGGACAGCAGGGGCTTGGCCTGCTCACAGGCATGTGTCAGCGAAGCGGACAGTCGCCGCTCCATCTTGCCGCGTTCTCGCTTGGCGATCATTGCGTCTCCCATGGGTTTAGCCTGATACGGGAAACAGTCCCGCGAAGCCCTTGTCGGTGTCGAAGGCCGACCATGGTGGGCTACAAATTTTGATCGATCAAGGATGTTATAACGTAGCATCTGCAGGCGTTGCGTCTTGCTTTTCCAAGTGGCGGCAGTGATGCACTATGAGGATGTGCCGAACGTCACCGATATGACCCATTCGAGGAACGCGCTATGCCGCTGGAACTGTGGCTCTCCTTCTGCCTGGCCTCACTGTTGATCATCGCCTCCCCCGGCCCCGCGGTGGCCCTGCTGGTCACCACTGGGGTCAACCGCGGGCGACGGGCCGCCCTGGCCATGCTGCCCGGCTTTTTCCTTGGTGACCTGCTGGCCATGACCCTGTCGTTTGCCGGGGTTGGCGCGCTCCTGATGGCCTCCGCCGAGCTGTTCCAGCTCTTCAAATGGCTCGGGGCCGCTTATTTGCTCTACCTGGGCATCAAGATGTGGCGCGAGGCCGGCCAACTGGGCGACTTGCAGCCTACGGGTACGGATATTCGGCTCGGCACGGCCAAGGCGTTTCTGGTTACCGCGCTGAACCCCAAGAGCCTGGCCTTCTTCATGGCCTTCATGCCGCAGTTCGTGGCACCCAGCCAGCCCTTGCTGCCGCAGTTGGCCATCCTGTTCTCGACCTTTCTGGTCATCGGCGTGCTAAGCGATCTCGCCTTCACCTTCCTGGCGACCAGCGGCGGCCGGATGCTGAGCGCACGGCTGCGCCGCATCCTGCACCGCACCGGCGCCGGCAGCCTGATCGGGGCAAGTGCCCTGGTCGCCGCCATGCGGCGGCCTTGAGAGTTTGTCAGGAATGCAGCAAAGAGGAAGCACCGACGCCAGTGCAAGTCGTCCGGCGCTTGATGCCGGCGTGGGCGTATTGTCATAGGGAGAGCAGGATGAAAACGGCAGGCGATGTGGTGCGTCAATTCTGGCAGCTGATGGCCACAAATGACTTTTACTCGGTCGCGGCGGTGCTTGCGCCGGATTTCGTTCTCGAATGGCCGCAGTCCAATGAGAGTATCCGCGGAGGTGAGCGCTTTGCACAGATGAATGCCGAATACCCGGCGCATGGCCGCTGGCAGTTCACGTTGAACCGGTGTGTTGAGGGGGAGGGTGAAGTGGTGACGGAGGTCGCCATTACTGACGGCGTTCAGTCGGCGACGGCGATTTCATTCTTCACGGTGGAGAAGGGCAGGATTGTGCGCTTGGTCGAATACTGGCCGGAGCCATACTCGGCACCACAGGGCAGGGCGCATCTCGTAGAGCCGATCTCGCCATTATATTTATAACGCAACAAGGCCCGCCGAAGCGGGCCTTGTCATCGAACCCTAAGGTTCGACAAACCGTTTAACCGTCAGGTTATGCGATTTGCTTGATATTTGAAGCCTGAAGGCCTTTCTGACCCTGAGTCACGTCAAAAGAGACGGAGCTACCTTCCTGCAGGGATTTGAAGCCATCGGCCTGAATTTCGGAGAAGTGGGCAAAAACGTCATCGCCGCCGTCAGTCGGGGTAATGAAGCCGAAGCCTTTGGAATCGTTGAACCACTTAACTGTGCCAGTCGTCATAATATATATCCTTTCGCGCTTAGCGCCTTGCAATGTTTCTGGTTTTACCCAGGTTTGTAGCGGGTAGAACGAGATAAATTACAGACTGCCGAAAGAATCGAACACTACTGAAACTCTATAACGCTTACTAACCAGCTGCGACTACGGTGTCACGGTTACTGGCTTGGGTCAAAGTCTTTCTGTTTAATTTTCCCGTATTAGCGTGAAGCGCATGTTTTCGTTGAAATTAATATAATACTAATTTCGAGTGATGCGATACGAGAGTCTCACTTACCCAGTCGATGGGGTGCGGCCGGGGTCTGTGAGACCTGGACCAATGGCGCCGGGGGCTGGCTGACAGCAGGGCTCACGCTTCGATATATGTTATGATATAACATATATGATGGCCTCGGGATGCCGTCTGGTAGCCAAGAGAGCGTGAAACATGCCAAGGCGGTGCGAGTGGGATGTTTCGCCAGGGCCTGCCAGGAACTTCCTTTCACTTCAACGATGTGGCGATGAATATGCCCCGTGACGGTGCTTTGTATGAACGTTGATACCGCGGATCTGATTCCCGTTACCGTACTTACCGGCTTCCTCGGTAGCGGCAAGACCACGCTGCTCAATCGCCTTGTCTGCCAGCCGGCCATGAAGGATGCGCTGGTGGTGATCAACGAGTTCGGCGATATCGGGCTGGACCACCGGCTGGTCGCCGAGAGTGACGAGCATACCGTGGTGGAAATGAGCAGCGGCTGCTTGTGCTGCACCATCCGCGGCGACTTGAGCCGCAACGTTCAGCAGGCCTGCGAGGCAGTCGAGCGGGAGGGTGGCCAGCCCTTCTCGCGGGTGATCATCGAGACCACCGGGCTTGCCGATCCGGCCCCCATCCTGCACACCCTGATGACCGACCACTGGCTGGCCCACCGTTTTGCCCTGGATGGCGTGATCTGCCTGGTGGATTCTGCCAGTGGCATCTCGACCCTGAATGCGCACCGCGAATCGCAGCGCCAGGTGGCGGTTGCCGACCGGTTGCTGCTCACCAAGACGGATCTGGTGGATGAGGAGCGGCTGTCGCGGCTAGCCAGCCATCTCGCGGCGATCAACCCGGCCGCCGAGCAGTTGCAGGTGCGCCACGGTGAGCTGTCGGCCGAATATGTGGTAGGCAGCAGTCTGTACGCGAAGGGGCAGCGCGCCGAGGGTTGGCTGCGTGCGGCTTCCTATGCCCAGGTTTCCCCGACGATGGGCATGGCGCCACCGACCCCCGGTGCCCTGGTCACGATGATGGCGCCGGCATCCGGCCCGGCGCTTACCCGGCATGGGGAACAGATCCGTTCCTTCTGCTTCACCGTCGAGCAGCCCATCGCCCCCGAACTCCTGGAAGACTGGCTGGACCTGCTGATGTCGCTGCTGGGCGATAAGATCCTGCGGGTGAAGGCCATCGTGAAGATCGCAGGGCGCGAGCAGCCGCTCGCTCTGCATGGCGTTCAGCACATCTTCCACCCACCGGAGCCGCTGCCGGTGGAGGCCTGCCGTGACGGTGTCTCGCGCTTCGTGTTCATTACCAACGGCGTGGCGCCCGAGGCGGTCACGCAGCTGTTCGACTACTTCCAGCCGGCTCAGGCGACCTGAAGCCGGGGGCGTTCAAGAGAACAGCGGCGGGCCGGAAGCGCTACCCCTTTGCACCGCGCCGACGCTTCGCCACGATCTGGGCCGGCATGGGACGGAGGGTGTGCCGTTACGCCAACGATTGAACGCGACGGGTTTATGCTGTCATATACCGGCAACACGACCAGCAAACCCAATCGGAAAATCAGGACTGAGCATGCCCTTACTGGATAGCTTTA
Source organism: Halomonas sp. ANAO-440 (assembly GCF_019915905.1). Lineage (NCBI taxonomy): Bacteria > Pseudomonadati > Pseudomonadota > Gammaproteobacteria > Oceanospirillales > Halomonadaceae > Halomonas > Halomonas sp. ANAO-440. The sequence goes on from NZ_JAHXBV010000005.1 coordinate 16,611, forward strand.
CCGTCGACCACACGATCATGAACGCTCCGGCTGTGCGCGTCGCCAAGACCATGCAGTCGCCCTCCGGCGATACCATCACGGTGTTCGATCTTCGCTTCAACAAGCCGAACGAAGAGATGATGGGTGAGAAGGGCATTCACACCCTGGAGCACCTGTTCGCAGGCTTCATGCGCAACCACCTGAACGGCAAGGATGTCGAGATAATCGATATCTCACCGATGGGGTGTCGCACGGGGTTCTACATGAGCCTGCTGGGCAACCCCAGCGAGGAGCGTGTCGGTGAAGCATGGCTTGCGGCAATGCAGGACGTGCTGAACGTCAAGCGTATGGAGGATATCCCGGAGCTGAATGAGTACCAGTGCGGCACCTTCGTCATGCACTCTCTGGAAGAGGCAAAGGCGATAGCACAGGGCATCATCGAGCAAGGCATCGGGGTTAATCAAAACGAAAAGCTCGCCCTGAGCGCCGAACAGCTAAAAGCGCTGGGCAACCCGGGCGCATAGTGTCTCCAGGCATCGCCGATGACCGTCCAACAGCGCTTGTCCCTGACGCGGGCCGACGCTCGCCGCCTGCTGGTGTGCTATCACTTTCAGCTGGCCTCGCTGGCGACCGTAATCCGTCGCCTGGGGACCATTCAGTTCGATCCCCTGGCACCGGTCGGTACCAACCCGGACCTGGTGCTGCAGTCCCGGGTACCGGGATACAGGCGGGGTGACTGGCTGCATGCGGCCTATGCGCAGCGACTCCTGGTCGATGGCTGGGACAAGCAGGCCAGCCTGATCCAGCCCGGCGAGTGGTGGGCCCAGGCGCCGTTCCATCGCTGGTTCGAGCGGCGCTGGCGGCAGCACGGCGTGGACGTCGAATCCCCGGAAGCTCTCGCCCTGGTCGATCAGGTCGAACGCCACGGCCCCGCCACCAGCCTCGAGCTGGGTGATCAACGGTCCGATCCCGCATTGCGCGGCAGCTGGTACGGGCCCAAGCGCTCGCGTCATCTGCTCAAGGCGTTGTGGGACGCCGGACGCCTGATGACGCACCATCGAGTGGGCGGCCGCCATGCCTACGACTTGCCCGAACGCGTGCTGCCCCCGGCCACGGACGTGCAGGGCGCCACGCAGGAAGACGCCCTGCAACGGCTGGTGGTCCGTCGCGTGCAGGCCGCTGGCCTGCTGCGTCCCACCGCCGATGCCGCCGTGTGGTTGCTGCCCTGTTCGCGTGCCGAGCGCAACCGCATCGCCGCACGGGCCATCGCTGCGGGAGCGTTGGTCGAAGTCGACGTGGAGGGCACGGGCTACTGGGCCACGCCTGAGGCACTCTCGGTTCTGGAGGCGGCGCCCGTTACGGCCGGTGGCACGATTCAGGGAGTGCGTTTTCTCGCCCCGCTGGATCCGCTGATGTGGGACCGCGGCGGTGTTGCCCGTCTCTTCGGTTTCGACTACGTCTGGGAGGTCTACAAGCCCCTGGCCCAGCGGCGCTGGGGGTACTATGTGTTGCCGGTGCTGTGGGGCGACCGCTTCGTTGCTCGCTTCGACGCCAGGTGCCAGCAGGGCACCTTGACCCTTCTCGCCTGGCACTGGGAGCCAGACATCCAGCCGGCCAGGCTTCCCGAGGGCCTGCCCGATGCCCTGCAGCAGGCTGCCCGTGAGTTTCTCGCCTACCTCGGCGCTACCCGTCTCGTCCTGCCCCGGGGCCTCGGTCGCGAAAACCGGCGTGCCTGGCAGCAGGCGGTCAAGTGATTCCCTCTCGAGGGTAATGCCGCCGAAGCCCGATAGCGCTCAGGTGCGCTAGCGATGGGCCGCCTGCGACTGGACGAAGCGGTAGCCGGTGCGCTGTACTGGCATCAGCCATCGGTCGTGCCGCCTGGTGCGATGCACGGTGCGACGCGACCCGCATAGTGCTGCCTCAGGAAGGGGCGGCGGATTCGCTTCAATCAGGAAGAGGTCTATGACTGGAAACGGTGCATGGCGGCTGTGGAGCATCCTGGCGGTAATGGCAGCGGCCATTGTCATTTCCGGGGCCAGCCTCGCGCAGATGCCGCAGGGTGCGGTTGCGAATGGTGGCGAGAGTGAGAGCGACAGCGAGGAGAGGGAGTGGTTTCCGCTCGATACGTTGAATGATGGACTCGACGCCACCCCCGATGCGGTCAGGCGAGATACGCCACGAGAGTCGATCCGCAGTTTTCAGCAGCTCACTGATCAGGAGGAGTATATCAGCGCGGCACACGTGCTGAATCTTTCCGAGCTGGACGCCGCTGAGCAGTCGCAGAGGGGCGCGGAACTGGCCAGGCAACTGGCCGAGATTCTCCGGCGTGGCGAATGGCTCGATGTTTCCGACCTTCCCGGGCGCCAGGACGCCGCTATCGAGGACCCGTCAGGACAGCATCCCCAAGCCGGAGAACCACGCCGAAACCTCGAGCTGGCCTCGCTCGAGGCCAAGGGCGATACCTACGATATTCGCCTGGCCCGCTATCGGGTGGACGAGGAGGATCCCATCTGGCTGATCACTCCCGATAGCGTTGCGTCAATTCCCATGCTTTACGAAGAGTATGGCCCGTCGCTGCTGGAAGCGTATATCCCGGAACGCTTCAAGACCTCTTTCGGTAGGCTCCAGATCTGGGAATGGATCGCCATCCCGGTCTTCCTGATGCTGATCGGCCTGGTAGGGTGGGGAGTCTACGGCCTGGTCGGCTTGCTATCGCAATGGTTCCCCAACGGCGTGCCCAGCATCTTCGCCAGCAGGATCCGGGGCCCCATGGCTTTCCTCATCATGGCCTTCGTGGCGCAATCCCTGCTCGACTACGTGGTGTCCTTCACTGCCGTTGCCACCACGTTTATCCGTATCCTGTTGATCATTATGATTGCCTGGGGCGTGGGTACGATAGCGCTTCGGTTGGTGGATACCATCCTGCTCAAAGTGACGCGGCGCATGGTGGGGGAAATCGACGACACCAAGCCCAAGGATGAGCGCAAGCTGCTGACCACGCTCTACGCTGTACGCCGTATCATCATCCTGATCACCGTCGCTGCGGTCTCTGTCTATGTGCTGAGCCAGATCCCGCTCTTCGAGACGCTGGGCATGTCATTGCTGGCGTCAGCCAGCGTGCTGGCGGTGCTGGTGGGTATCGCGGGTCAGGCGGTGCTGGGTAATATTCTCTCTTCCTTCCAGCTGTCGCTGGCCAAGCCCATCCGTATCGGCGACCTGGTGATGTTCGAGGGGCAGTGGTGCTATGTGGAAGGCATCTTCTACACCTTCATTCGCTTGAGGAGCTGGGATGAGCGGCGCTTGATCGTACCGGTGACGTATTTCGTCTCCAAGCCCTTCGAGAACCTGTCGGTGAAGAGCGCCAAGATGTACCGCACGCTGGAGCTGGTCGTCCATCTGAGCGCCGACACTCAGGTCATACGAGAGAAATTCCTGGAGTATGCCAAGGAAGAGGACAACGTCGTCGAACACCACAGGCTGTGCTGTTACGTCACCGGCCAGAGCGAGCGGGCGCAGACCATCTCCTGTTACCTGATGGCCTCCGACCCCTTCGCCGGCTGGGTGGCAGAAATGAATATCCGCGAGCGGCTGATGGCGTTTATCCGTGACAACCACCCCGAGTGGTGGCCGCGGGAGGTGGTGGTGCTCAGCCAGCACGACATAACTAAGGGCGACGAGCCGCAGGTGCGTCCGCCATCTGGAGTCGAGAGCCGCGGTGGAGAGGCTTCCGAGTGAGAGGGGGCACGAAACCCCCATTCCGAGATACCACGTAAGGAAACGACATGGCCTCCATTCGCCGTGAGCTGGTGGCATTGATCGAACGCGGCGCGATTCCGCATGAACAGGTTGCGCGGGCGGTCGCGCTTTCCGGGCTCCACCCTTCGGGGCGGGCCTGGGGCGTGTTCCTGGATCGACTGCTGCTATGGCTGGGCACGCTGTCCCTGGCCAGCGCGCTGCTGTTCCTGGTCGCCTACAACTGGGCCGACATGGGCCGCTGGCTGCGCTTCGGGTTGGTGCAGGCGGCGCTGGTGGCGGCGATCGGCGTCTACTGGTGGGCCGAAGGACGCGGCCCAGTAGATGAGGGAAGAGCGGATGACGGTGTAGTCGTCAACATCGTGGCACGAGCCGCGCTGACGACGGCCTCGCTGCTGCTGGGCGTACTGCTGGCGCTGTTCGGCCAGGTCTACCAGACCGGCGCCGACCCCTGGCAGCTGTTCTTCTTCTGGGCCGTGCTGATGCTGCCCTGGGCCGTGGTGGCCCGCTTCGATGCGCTCTGGGTCCTGTGGCTGGGGCTGCTCAACCTTTCGCTGCTGCTCTATTTCCGTACCTGGGGCGGGTTGTTTGGCAGCCTCTTCGGCGGAGACGCCGCCGCCCTCTGGGGGGTGTTCGCGCTCAATACCGTGGCACTGGCGGTGTGGGAGCTGGCCGCGCGGCGCTGCCGCTGGCTCTCTACCGGCTGGAGCACGGGCCTGCTGGCATTGGGCAGCGGCATTCCCCTGACCCTGCTGATGCTCATGTTCATCCTGGATGAGTGGGCCGATGTCTCGGCAGCCTTGCTGATTTACCCGCTGTGGCTGGCCGCGCTCTATTTCATCTATCGCTATTGGCGGCCCGACCTGTTCATGCTGGCGGGCGGTTGCCTGTCGGTCATCGTGGTGGTCACCACCTTCTTTGGCCGGCATCTGCTGTGGCAGGGCGGGGCGGAGGGCTTCCTGTTGTTATCCCTGGGGGTGCTGTCGCTGGGTGCTCTGGCGGTATTCTGGCTCAAGCGGCTTCACGTGGAGATGTCGCCATGACCCGGCCGCTCACGGAAAGGCTCGCCCAGGCCGGCATCGTCGTTGACGAGGGTGATGCGCCGCCGGTGCTCGAGGCGCCCTGGTTCGTGCGGGCGCTGCAGGCGTTCTCGGGCTGGCTGGCCGCGCTGTTTCTGCTCGGCTTCATCGGCATGGGCGCGGTATTCGTGCTCGACAGCAGTGCGGCGGCCGCCACGCTGGGGCTGGTGATGATCGCGGGCGCCTATGCGCTGCTGCGGGGTTCGAACGGTGACTTCGTCGAGCACCTGGGGTTGGCGGGAAGCCTGGCGGGCCAACTGCTGGTGGCCTGGGCTCTGGGCGCCGCACTGGGAGACGTGAACGCCGGCTTCTGGTGGTCGTTGGCAGTACTGCAGGCGGTACTGGCATTGGTGATGCCAAGCCACACCCACCGCACTTTTTCCGCCTTCGCGGCGAGCCTGGCGTTTTATCTGGCCTTGACCGAAGGCGTCTCGGCGCCTTCGCTGGCCGGTGGCCTGGTGCTGCTGTCACTGACCTTCCTGTGGCTCAACGAGTTTCGCTGGCCGACATATATGCGCCAGCTGCAGGCGCTGGGCTATGGCCTCTTGCTGGGGCTGCTCGCCATTCAGGTCACGGGGTATCACGGGCAGTCGCTGCTGCTTGGGCGCTACGGTTACGGTACGGGCCTGGCCTGGCTGGAGCCCTGGGTGGGAGATGGCCTGGGCACGCTGGCGCTGTTGCTGCTGATTCGCCACGTCGTCCAGCGCCACAGGCACGCCATTGCGCCGAGCGCGCGGGTGGCGGCCTATGGCGCTGCGTTGGTGCTGATGCTGCTTTCGCTTCAGGCCCATGGACTGAGTCAGGGGGCGCTGGTGGTTGCACTGGGCTTCGCCATCGGCAATCGCCTGATCATGGGGTTCGGCGTGATATTGCTGCTGCTGGCCATCACGCATTACTACTACTGGCTCGACGTCACGCTGCTGGCCAAGTCAGTGACGCTGCTCTTGCTGGGCGTGCTGCTGCTGGCGCTGCGCTGGGTGTTGTGCCGCAGATGGCCCATCGATACGCGGGTCGCTGCCGGGGAGGATGTGAGCCAATGACACCGACAGCGAAGTGGAGCCGGGTCATCGTGGTGGTAGCCCTGGTGCTGATCCTGGCTTTGGTCAACTGGAGCATCTGGGCCAAGGAGCGACACCTGGCCGAGGGTGAGGTGGCGTACCTGGAGCTGGCGCCGGTGGACCCGCGTTCGCTCATGCAGGGGGATTACATGGCATTGAGTTTCGAGGTTGGAAACCGCATCCGGGAGGCGCTCGATGCGCAGCACAGGGTGGGTGGCGAACCGCAGAGCATTGATGGCCATGTGATCGTTCGCCTGGACGCGCAGCGCATCGCGCACTTCGAGCGGCTGGATTCCGGGGAGAGTCCGCTGGATGCGGATGAGATACGCATAAACTACCGGTTGCGCAATGGCCGGGTGCGGTTCGCCACCAATGCCTTCTTCTTCCAGGAGGGCCACGCCGAGCGCTATGAGCCTGCCCGCTACGGCCTGTTTCGCGTCAACCAGCGCGGTGCGCCTTTACTGGTTTCCCTGCACGACACCGAGCTGGAACTGCTTGGAGCGATGGAGCGGTAATAGGGATGGATTGTTGCAGCAAGCGAGATAGCAAAGCATGAACAGGGGAAGCGTTCACCGAATGTTTGTCGCGGTCGAAATGCTCGTGCTGGCGCTGCCGGCGAGTGTGGTCTGCCTCTTCTCCAGCGTGGTTCTGTTTCTTACCTTGGGTTTTCCCTGGAGTCTGATGGACTTGGTGGTCATGCACTTCGTGCTGATTGGTATGCTGGGTATTCTGGGGTTATGGCGTGTGGCGGTCGCTTGTATCTGGAATCGCCAGACGTGGGTCGATCACGAGGAGGCGTTGTACTGGTGGTGGCGGGCGGCCTGCCTTGGCGCGGGGCTGGTTGGCGTCTCCCAGGCAATGTTCGTCCTTCTCGGCCTGGGGTGGGATGCGCCGGAGTGGGCGATCATCATCGCCCTCGGAATTGTTGCGAGCCCCTTGCTGATTCCATTCTGTCATCTTGTCTATCTACGGCGCAGCGGCTCGAAGCTTGAACGTTAACACGCTATCTTTGTGGCACTGCGTGCTGTTTCCCCAGATGGGGTCGGGACGCTTCGTCACCAGCGAATTGGAGCTTTCATGAGCCAAGACAACGAGTATGTGCCGCCGAGGGTCTGGAAATGGGAGAAGGAGAGCGGCGGTCAGTTCGCCAGTATCAACCGGCCCATCGCCGGCCCCACCCACGACAAGGCGCTGCCGGTCGGCAAGCATCCGCTGCAGCTCTACTCGTTGGCCACGCCGAATGGGGTAAAGGCGACCATCATGCTCGAGGAGCTGCTGGCATTGGGTCACACAGGCGCCGAGTACGATGCCTGGTTGATAAAGATCGGTGACGGCGATCAGTTCGGCAGCGGCTTCGTCGAGGTCAATCCCAATTCGAAGATCCCGGCGCTGATGGACCACAGCACCACGCCACCTACCCGAGTGTTCGAGTCGGGCTCCATCTTGCTATATCTGGCCGAGAAGTTCGGCGAATTGTTGCCGCGTGAACTGGCGGGGCGAACGGAAACACTGAACTGGCTGTTCTGGCAGATGGGTAGCGCACCCTACCTGGGCGGCGGCTTCGGCCATTTCTATGCCTACGCGCCCACCAAAATCGAATACGCCATCGACCGCTTTGCCATGGAGGCCAAGCGTCAGCTCGACGTGCTGGATCGCCGCCTTGGCGAGACACGTTACCTGGGTGGGGACGACTACACTATTGCCGATATTGCGACGTGGCCCTGGTATGGGCAGCTGGCGCTGGGCCGTGTCTACGATGCCGGTGAATTCCTGCAGGTACAGACGTACGAGAACGTGCAGCGCTGGGCCAGCGATATCGACGCCCGGCCGACGGTGAAGCGAGGGCGGATGGTCAACCGTACTTTCGGCGAGCCTGAGGAGCAGCTGCACGAGCGCCATGACGCGAGTGACTTCGAGACGAACACCCAGGACAAGCGTTAGTCGCTGTCTATCGAGGCAATAGTCCTGGCCTTCTTAACTGCCCGCTATCATGGTGTCATTCCAGACAACGCTGCGACGGGCCGGATGAGAGCATCTCGCCCCCTATGCTATTGACTGGGCCTGGGTCACTCGCCGCGTTCCCTGCCCTGCTTTCCCTGGGCGATCAGCTCATCGGCCAGCGCGCGTGCGGCCAAGGCGAATTCCACCCGTGCCGCCGACAGCGCGCCCATATCCTTGGAGCTGGCGTTTCTCTCCAGGTCATCAAGCACCAGCTTGGCCTGTACCAGCCGTTGCTCCAGGTTGTCGTGCTGTAAAGGGCCATGGGGCGACAGCTCACTTGCCCTACTCAAGTTGTTCATTTTTTTCTCCAACGCCACTGCCTGCCGGGGGACATCCGAGGCTGTAGCGATCCATCGCCGGCCTTGTACGTCATTTGCTAATCGGGATATCGGAAGGCAGGAGGAAAACTTGAGCCTTGGAGGGGGCGATGGCAGTCAAATCCTGCCATTGAGGACGGTGATGTGGAGGAGGGTCGTAGAGGGAGGGGGGCTACCTTGCCAGGGGGTCAGCCGATGGCTTCCCTTTGCGTGAGCAAACGCATTTGAGGAACGGTGCAGGTTTGATTGCGACCGTTTGCTTTAGCGGTATAAAGCCCCTCGTCGGCCTGCTGAATCAGTGCATGAGGATCGAGATGGCGGGTGGGCATGACAGTGGATACCCCTATGCTTACCGTCACTTCGTTCCCCACCGGAGAGGCGTGAAAGGCGATACCGCGCTCCGCCAGAAGTGCTTGAATGCGCTGAGCCAGCGCCTTTGCACCTTCGAGGTCGGTGCGAGGGACGAGGATGACCATCTCCTCGCCGCCATATCGAGCCAGCAAGTCACCGGGGCGGTTGCTCGCTTGGTTGAGTACGGCTGTCACTTCCTGAAGGCAGCGGTCGCCCTGCAGGTGTCCATAGGTATCGTTGAAAATCTTGAAGTGGTCGACATCAATCATCAGCAGGCTGAGGGGTTGGTGTTCTCGTACGGAACGGCCCCATTCCAGCTTCAGTACACGCTCGAACTCGCGGCGGTTGGCGATGCCCAGCAGGCCATCGCGTGTGGCCTGCTGATGTAGCTCGTTATTCAGGGCTTCGAGCACCGCCTGGGATTCCACGAGCTGGGTCTCGCGCGCCCGGGCGTCGCGCAGCAGGGGTAGGAAAAGCGCCGAGGTGAGAGCAACCCCGCCAAGAAACGATACCAGTATCAGGCCGGTGTGTATCGCGCCGGGTGCCATGCCAGTCGGGAAGGTGGTGCGAACGAGGGTCTGTTGCGGTAGCAGGCTGTTGATGGCCAAGATGGCAGCGATGATGATCGTGCCTGCAAGGAGGCACGGCAATAGGTTGGGGCTAATGTACAGGGAGTACTTGGGCTTGATATGCATACGTGGCGTCCGTTCCAAAGTCTGGTCTCGCAATGCTGAGTAGAGCTTTTCGGTGATGCGCCGAGCCTGCTTTTCGTTGCTGCTGGGAGCAAAAAAAAAGGCCGCAGAGCGGCCCAAGTACGCAGGGAACTAAAGGATCTAGCTGACCGTCAGCGAGCCGACGTGACGGGCAGCTGAGAATAGGGGGGAGGCCTCCTTGCCGGGATACATCCCGTATGCACCATTCCCTGGCGATCTTTCCTTGGCTGCATCCTTCCTTGCCTGGGCAAGGGCCTCCTGAACGGGTTGGTCATGGTGTGCTACCTGATTTCCCCGATCATCTTGCTACTGGTAAGGTAATGCGATAAAGGTGCCATAAAAAATAATAGTCATAAAAAACAAATTGTTATTGAAGGTTTTTTTTAATGAGGACTTCAGGTTGACCGATAGAGGCTTCCTGAAGGCTCCGATCTGTTGCTGATCACCGACAGTTATAGCGGGGTAATAAAACTATTCCTGTAAATCAAGGGCTTGCTGTGTCGCTATAATGCGACTGCTGTGGAGTGGGCGAGAGAGATTGGCGGCGACCGCCTGCGTGGGCGGGGATGTTTTCACGGGAGTCGTGCAGGCGTCAGGCACTGCTGGCCCGGCCGGCCTCAGCAAGCGCTAGGTTGAGGAAAAGTAGAAGCCGGGAGATGTGCTTTAGTGATGTTGGCGTGAAGACACCTTCACTCGACGGAGGTAATGAGCACCGGTGCGGTTCCCCGGTTGATCATGCCCAGTTCCCGGGCGGCGCGCTTCGAAAGGTCGATGATGCGTCCCTGAACGAATGGGCCGCGGTCGTTGATCAGGACTGTGACCTCGCGCCCGTTGTCCGGGCGGGTTACCACAACCTCGGTGCCGAATGGCAGGCTCGGGTGGGCTGCGGTCAGGGCCTGCTGGTCGAAGGGCTCACCGCTGGCGGTGGTTTGACCCTGGAAGCGGTCGCTGTAGAAGGATGCGATGCCCTCATCGATCAGCTCCGTCGTCTCATGGGCCGCTGCCTTGGAAATCATCAGCAGGCCTATCAGACCAACGGTCAAAATCAGGCGAGTTTGTGTCGCCATGTTTCACCTCGTGACTACTGCATCGCGCCGCATGACCGTATCCCACGCTCAGGCGCCATGATCAGTGATTGAGGACGCGTGGCTCATGCTGCACTAGCCTCGCACTCGTCTCAAGCCAGCCCCCAGGCATGTGTTGCCCACCGGGAATCGGTATCCATATGTCACCGGTGGGTTTCCATATGGTACAAGATCGCCGACGTTAACAGGGGTTGCCGGCAGGATGGTAGCCGTATTGCCGGCCGAGGGCAACCCGATACGAAAACACCCTATTGGGCCAGGGGCCTAATAGGGTGTGGTAGCAACCAGAACGTCAACCTCAGGAAGGGTAATCTTCCTTGTACAGCTCGGCCTTTGCGTCACGCATGACGTCTTCACAGGCTGCTTGTTGTGCGAGCTGAGTGAGTAGGCCCTGGGTGACTTCGAAGCCTTTTCCCAGGCAGGTATCGATGTCCTGGCGACTCACATGGGGTGTTACGTTGCAGTCGATCTTGATCGTCCTTCCGCTGCCATCCAGCTTATCTGCGAGCTGTCGCAGTCGCCAAGCGATACGCTCTTTCCAGCTTGACGCTTCTTCCACGCCTTCATATACGCTAAACGTGCATTGCCACTCAGGTTTATAGATTTTCATATGAAACCTCCGGGCTGGCTTGGAAAATTGGTCGATCGTGTTTTCTGCTCCACATGAGAATGGTAGTACGTTGTCACTATATACCCTTTAAGCCGTCAATAAACTGCAAAGATTCGGAAACACCACCATGGTGGCAGTTTCCGAGCACGGCCTGCCCTGATACTGGAAGGCGCCGCTCAATCGGCGCCTGCCTGAGTGCTAGTGAGTGTGGCGGCCTGTGGCAGCCTGAGCGCAAGCCAGGGGGGCTGTGCTTGCCATTGACAAGTAGTCGGCCAGGGCATCGAAGGCGGTTTGCTGTAGCTGTGCCTGAGTGGCCCAGAACTGAAGCACTTCGGCTTCGTATGGCTGGTTTTTCTGCGTTGCGATATTCATCATGCGGCCCTCCTTAAGGGACTTCATAAACCAGCCTAGGCGCTTTATTGCTGCAATGCAGCATTCTTTTTGTAACTGCCGGACCTGCTCTTTTTGTAACGGTCAGACTGTCAAGGTGCCTGGCTCGTGATACCGAGAACCACCTGCCGCGGCCGCTGGCATATGATCTCCTTGCCGTCCCGGTTGGACTGTTGCCGCTTCTCTGTCCATGGTTAAGGGTATCGGCGAGGCCAGGGATGGAAATGTGAACAGGGCGGCCCGAATAACAGGTGTTGCGCTTTTAGGCGTAGTGCTGATGCTGGTGGTAGCGGTCGTGCTGCTGCTGGAATCATCGTGGATGCGCGCATGGCTGGAGCGGCAGGCCAGCCAGCAGCTCGGCCGTGAAGTCGAAATCGTCGACCATGGCATCGGCTGGGGAACGCCGATCACGCTGCAGCTCGAGGAGGTGCGCATCGCCAGTGCCGAGTGGGCTGAAGCGGAGCCGCTGGCACGCATGTACGAGCTGTCGATTACCTTGAATGTTCTCGCCTTGCTGCAGGGTAGGCTGGAGCTGGACCGCATCGCCATCGACCAGCCCGTATTGCACCTGATCCGTCGGGAGGATGGTTCAAGCAACTGGGATGAGCTCTTCGATGGCGGTGATCCGGAGCAGGAGAGAGAGGAGGATGAGCCTCTTTGGCCCGGGGAGTTCAGTATCGGCCAGGGGCACCTGGTCTACCGCGATGCTGCCCTGGATCTACAGCTCGATGCCGTCTTTCAGACGCCGGGAGCCGAGATAACCGAGGGGCTGAGCCTGGAGGTGTGGGGCGATGGCCGCTTCAGGGAAGACGAGCTGGAGTATCAAGGGTTGGTGCATTATCTCCGGGAGGAAGATTACCTTCACGTCGAGTCCATGCAGGGACGGGTCGGTAGCGACCTCTTCTCCGGTGCCCTTGAACTGGACCTCGACCTGGCTGTGCTTTCCCTCGAGGCACGTCTCGATATGTTAGAGCTGGACCTGGAGCGCTGGGTCGATGAGGCGGATATTCCCTTTCCCGGACCTGTATGGGAGCGGGAGCTGGCCGAGGTTTTGGCGATGCTGGAGGAGTACGAAGCGAACCTCGACATTGCGGTGGAGGAGCTTCGCTACGGCGATCAGGCCCTTTACGAATTGATTCTTCAGGGTTGGGCCAATGAGGAAAGTGTCGTCATCGAGCAACTACAGGCCCTGCAGCAGCTGGGGGATGACGCGTCGCCGCGGAAGTTCGTCGCGGAGGGCCGGGTCGGACTCCATGAGGAACGACCGGTAGCAGACGTGGCGGTGCAGTTCGAACGCTTTGACCTGAGCGCAGCGCTGGCGCCACTGGGCCTGGGCGAGCTGGGCATCATCGACGGCAGGGTCAATGCCTTGCTGCGTGAAGGGGCGCTGCTGCTGGAGGATACCTTCCTGGACTATCGCGCACCGGCCTGGGGGCTGGCGCTTGAGCTACGGGCCGAGGCGCGCGCGGTCGAACATGCTGACAGGGCGGCGGTACGATTGGCCGGGAGTGGCTCCTATGAGGGACGGCCGGTCGAGTACGACCTGACGGTGGGGCCAGTCGATCTCGCCGAGGAGTCGCCTAACTACCCGCTTATCGGGAGGGTGAGCACGGGAGACACCCTGCTGCAGATGGACGGGCGACTGGTGCGACCCTTCGAGCTCGAGGCAATTGAAGGGCACGCTCGCCTCGAGGGTCCCACGCCCGAGGAGTTCGCGGCTTTCTTCGGTGCCGAACTGCCAACACTGCCTCCCTACTGGCTGGAAGCCTTTCTGCGCTACAGCGATAACGTCCTTACGCTCGATGATGCGCAGGGACGCATTGATGAACTGGATCTCACGGGCGACCTGGCAGTGGATTTCGGCCGCGACGTGACGCACATCGAGACCCGTATTTACGCCGATGAGCTGGACCTGAATCGCTGGGAGCTGCTGGACCAGACCGCGGCCGACGATTCGGCATGGAATGACCTGGGGCCGGGGCAGGACTGGGACCGGGATCTGGCCGAATCACTGAAGGGGCTCGATGGGTATGACGCCAGATTTGATCTGGCTTTCGATCGGCTGATCCATGATGACCAGGTATTGCATGACGTTGCGCTGGAAGGGAGTGTCGAGGGGCCGCGGCTCATCGTTACGCATTTTCATGCGCTGCAGGAGGAGGCGCGAGGCCAGCAGGGGCGGCTGTCCCTGGAGGGCTGGGCTGAAGAGCGGGATCAGCGGCTGGCGGCGGAGGTGTCAGCGCAGCTCGACCAGCTCAATCTCGACGTGGCGCTGGCGCCGTTGGGCCTTGGCGAAGTGGGCATCCTGTCTGGTCGACTCAACCTGACCGTGGCAGAGGGAGGCTTGCGGTTCGAAAATACCGCATTGGACTATCTCGCCCCCCAGTGGGATCTGGCCCTCTCCCTTCGGGCCGACTCGGTGGAGGGGGGCGACACCCCCGGCGTTCACCTGGTTGGTGATGGCACCTACGACCAGACACCGTTTGGCTATGACCTAATCGTGGGACCACTGCTTGGCCTGGCTGTCGACGAGACGCCCTATCCGGTGAGCGGTGAGCTGAATACCGGTGACACCCGGCTTCACCTCAATGGCAGTGTGGTCAGGCCTTTCGAGCTGGAGTCGTTGGAAGGGGATGCCCGGCTAGCTGGCCCCACGCCGGCAGAGCTGAACGAGTTGATCGACATTGGTCTTCCGGACCTGCCCCCCTATGAAGTGGCCGGCTATCTACGCTACAGCAGTGATCTCCTCAACCTGGAGGGCATGGAAGGGCGCATCGGAGACAGCGATGTGGCAGGTGACGTGCGTTTGCATCTTGGTGAGCGCAACCAGGTGTGGGCCACGCTCACTTCCGAGCGGGTCGATGTGGATGAGCTGTTGGGTATCGAACCGGAAAACGGGCCGGAAGCTGAGGCGACTTCGGAGCAGGAGCCCTGGATCGAGGATGTGGAGGGACATCGACGGGTGTTTCCCGACAGAGAGTGGAACCTGGAGGCACTGCGGGCTACCGATGTCGTGCTCGACTACCGGGCCGAAGCGATTCACTCCCGGTACGCCCCGCTCAATGATCTCTCTCTCGACCTGGAGCTGGAACAGGGGGTCATGACCGTCTTGCCGCTGCGGGTGGGGTTGGGTGGTGGGCAGGTCTATGTGGCCTGGGTCCTGGACGCACACCAGGCGGAGATCGTTGGCGAGCTGCAGCTGGAGATAACCCAAGTGAATCTCGCCGCGCTGCTTGATGAGGCGGGGCTTCCCGATGTGGCTGAGGACACCCTGGGCCTGATCGGCGGGCACGGTGACTTCTCTTTTCGCGGCCGCTCGATGGCCGAGCTCATGGCCGGGCTGGATGGCGAGCTGGAGCTGGCCATGTCCCAAGGCTGGATGGATATCATTGCTGCCGAGCTGATGCCGCTGAATGTTGCCAATGCGCTGGTGCTGGCACTTGCCGGTGAGGAAGAGCAGGTTCAACTGGAGTGCAGTTATGCTCACTTCCGGGCCGATGATGGTCTGGTTACCCTGGAGAATTTCTTCATGGCCACCGAAATCGCTCATTTCGTCGGCGCCGGCGCGATGAGCCTTGCCACCGAGGAGGTGGACATGGCATTCGAAGGGCACAACAGGGACGTCACGCTGTTCACGGCCAATACGCCGGTCAAGCTGGAGGGGCCGCTGAGCAACCTGGAGGTGGAGGTAGTGACCCCTGAGCTGCTCACACGAGGCGTGCTATCTGCACTTGGCGCCCTGGTTGCGCCGCCGCTGGCGGTCCTGCCATGGATCGACCCAGGCGGCGGCGAGGATGTGGGAATGGGCTGTGCGGAGGCGCTGGCGCGATATCACGACTAGCCCATCACGGGCGGGGCGCCTTTCACGCAGTTATCGCTGAAGGCGCACCAGCATCTTGCCCTTGTTGGCCCCTTCGAAGAGCTTCAAAAAGGCGTCTGGCGTGCGCTCCAGGCCCTCCTCGACCGTCTGTTCATAGTCGATCTCGCCCTTGGTGACCAGCGGGCCTACTTCCTCAAGGAAATGCGGATACTCGGTCCAGTGGTCGAAGATGATGAAGCCCTGCATGCGGATCCGGCGGATCAGGATCATGGCGAGGTTGCCGGGGGCGGTGCTGGGCTTCTCGGCGTTGTAGTCGGCAATCAGGCCGCACACCGCTATGCGCGCACCAACGCGCAGGTTGTTCAGCGCCGCTTCCAGGCAGATGCCGCCCACATTTTCGTAGTAGACGTCAAAGCCGGCGGGGCAGGCCTCCTTGAGGTCGGCACTCAGTTGCTGAGCATCCTTGTCGCGGTAGCTGACGGCGGTGATACCGATCGACTCCAGCCAGGCGAGCTTTTCCGGAGCACCGGCGATGCCCACCACGGTGCCTCCCCTGGCCTTGGCCAGTTGGACCGCCAGCGAGCCCACGGCACCGCTGGCGGCACTGACCAGGACATTGTCGCCTTCACGGATCTTGGCGATTAGATTGAGGCCGGACCAGGCGGTCATGCCCGGCATGCCGAGAACCCCCAGATAGGCTTCTTCGGGTACCTCTATTTCCGGCAGCGGTTCGATGATGTCGGCCTTCAGCTGCGCGATATCCCGCCAGCCGGCCATGTGGCGAACCTTGTCGCCCTGCTTGAAGCGGGCGTCCCGCGACTCGATGACCTCACCCACAGCCGCACCCTCCAGCGGCTCATTGAGTTCGAATGGATCGATATAGGTCTTCACCCCGCTCATCCGGCCGCGCATATAGGGGTCAACCGACAGCCAGGTGTTGCGAATTCTCACTTCGCCATCCTGCAACGGAGGCAGTTCGGTGCTGTGCAGCTCGAATAGCTCGCGTTGCGGCGTGCCTTGCGGATAGTCCGTGATGGTGAAATAGCGTGACTGCATTGGCGTACTCCTTCGCATGTTCGGCTACGGCGCTGCAATCGCTTTGCAGTGCAGGCAGTCTAGATAGCCGGCCGGGATCTGGCGAACCCGGTGCCCGCCATGCAGCATCACTATTTCAGACTAACCTCGGCAAGCGCGTGGGTCAGACGTTCCAGTAACGCGCCGCTATGGCGCCAGAAATGCCAGTAGAGTGGTACCGACAGCGACTCACCTGGTGCAATGCTGGCCAGTTTGCTTTCAGCCATCAGGGCGTCTGCCTGCATCATTCGCGGGATCATGCCGTAGCCCATGCCGGCAAGCGCCAGGCGCACGAAACCTTCCGAAGAGGGGCACAGGTGATAGGGAAAGCTGCCGTGATAGCCGCATTGGGCCAGGAAGCGATGCTGAAGCTGATCATGGGGGCCGAAGACGATGGCGGGAGCCCGGGCGAAGGCGTCGGCGGACGGGCCGTGGGGGAAGTGGCGGGCGATATAGTCCGACGTGGCCAGGGGATGGTAGGCCATCTCGCCCAGGGGGATGCAGCGGGCCCCGGCAATGGGCTGGGGGCTGGCGCACAGGCAGGCGGCGACGTCGCCGTCACGCAGTCGCTTGAGCCCCACGTCCTGATCCTCGACCACCAGGTCGAGCAACAGGCCTTCCGTTCGGCATAGCTCGCCCACGGCGTCGGCCCACCAGGTCACCAGGCTGTCGGCGTTGATCGCAATGCGTAGTCTGGGAGCGGACTCCTCCAGCGTCGGCAGGGTGGTGCGCAGGTCTCGTTCGAGCAGCTGCACCTGCTGGTAGTGATTGAGTAGCCGCTGGCCGGCGGGGGTGGGGTGAAGTTCGGGGTGGCGGATCAGTACCGGCTGACCCAGGCGGACCTCAAGCGACTTGATGCGCTGGGAAACCGCCGATTGCGAAAGGCCCATGGCGTCACCGGCTCGTTCGAACCCGCCGCACTCGATGACCGTGGCCAGGGCCTGAAGCAGTTTGTAGTCCAGCATGGGGTTCTCGCTATGCTAGGTACTCGCTATTAGAAAAACTGATGCATGATTAGCAGTATGATTTTTCAGTATATCGTTTCGTCTTTATGCTTGCCGCATTCGAGCCGGATATTCCGAGCATTAATTGAGGAGGACAGGCGATGCTGGAGAGTTATCTCACCGGGCTGATTGTTTGTGGCGGGATCATCATCGCCATTGGCGCCCAGAATGCCTATGTACTGGGCCTGGCGGTCAGGCGAGAGCATCACTGGTGGTCGGCCGGGCTCTGCATGGGGACCGACGTGGTATTGCTGACGGCAGGCATGTTCGGTGTCAGCGCCATCCTGTTGACCATGCCGAATGCCATGGAGGCGATGCGCTGGTTGGGCGTGGCGTTTCTCTCATGGCTCGCCGCCCAGGCGTTCTATCGAGCCGCTACCGGTCGAGAGGCGCTGGCGGCCTCGAAGGAAGGTGGGCGCAGCCTGAAGCATGTGCTCTTCGCCACCCTGGCGGTGACGATTCTCAACCCGCAGGTCTACCTGGATACCCTGCTGCTGATACCTGCCATCGGCGCCCAGCAGGAGAGTGCGACGACCTTCGTGGCCGGCGCCAGCACTGCATCAATCCTGTGGTTCAGCCTGCTGGCCTGGGGCGGTGCGATGCTGTCGCCATGGCTCTCTCGCCCCCTGGCCTGGCGCCTCATCGATGGGGTGATCGGGCTGATGATGGCTGCGGTAGCGCTCCATCTGGCCCGCAACGGGGTATAGCAGACTCAGTCGAGAGCCGCTTCGTGCCATGCCTGGTGGCCGCAGCTCAGGCAGTGATAGAACGCTTCGAAACCGGTAATGGCATCCGCCGACTCACGCATCGTGCCCTTTTGGTAGGTAAAGGAACGCAGCGCACAGACCGGGCAGCGGATCTCTCCATGGAGAGGCGTGATGGCAGGCCCCTTTCCCGGGCGGGGTGGTGCCGGCGGCTGTGCTGTGATTTCAGGCGCCAACGCGTCGACATCGGCGCTCAACTTGGCCGCAAGCTGGCGTGCCGCTTCGGCCTGTTCGACTCCCGCCAGGTTTGCCAGCTTCCTGATTCCTTCCTTGATGGCATCCAACCGGGATGTGGTGTCGGCCATGGGCGCTCTCCTGCTGGTGGGTGAGACGTGTCACTGCTGCGTTATATCAGCATAGCCCCATCACTCGCGAGTCGGCGGCAGGGCTATTTGCCCCCCGTGGCCTATTCCCAACAATGTGCATGAAGGGGTGGATTCTTATATTGGAGCCGGACCTAAACCAGGGTGAAGGTCACCAGTTGTTGCATTATGTAAAGCCGGACGATTAAATCGAAGTATGATGAGCCTTTGCTAGGCAGATTGATCGTGGCGACAAACTTCACAAAGAGGCGTGAAGCATGGAGAGGACGGACAGTGTCACGAGTCGCCAGGAAGGGGACGGGACGCCTGGGTCGAGAAGCGCGGCGGCGGCATACTGGCGAGACCTGATGACGTCCGGCGGGCGCACCTGCGAGGATTGCCCGCACTATCTTCGCATTACTCTTCTTAACCTGGCTGGAGCGGCCAGCATCATCGTCTGGGGGGTTTTCCTGTCGCTGACGCTGCTCGGTGTGCTGGAAGCCTCGCTTTGGCGCATGGTGTTTCATGTCGCTGGCCTGTTGGTCTCTGTCGGCGTCATCATCGGTCTGCGCCGGGGAGGCTCGATTGCAACAGTCACTCATGTGGCCCACGCCTTTCTCTTCGTCAGCCTGCTGGGGTTGCCCATTCTCCGGGCCGATAATCCCCTGGCCATGTCGCTGCCGTTGATCTACCCGGCCATGGCATTCCTGCTGCTCGGTGACATACGCAAGGGAGTTGCCGGCACGCTATTGATGACCGCCGGTCTCAATATTGCCCTGGCGCTGGGAGCAGGACCCGAGCTACGCGATAGCACCATGCTGCTCGATGGGGCCTTGACCCTCACTGCGGGGATGTCGTTCCAGGCCGTGGTCGTGGCGCTGTACGTACATCATCGTCAGCAGGTCTTGGCACGTCTGCGTGCCGTCGGTGAACAGCTTTCGATTCAAGCCAACCGCGATTCGCTGACGGGGCTTCACAACCGCCGCTCTTTTATCGAAGACCTGGAGCGTGAGCTGCGGCGCCGCGATTGTGATGATCGTCAACTGGCCTTCCTGGTGTTGGATATCGATGGCTTCAAGGCCTACAACGACCGGTACGGGCATCCGCAGGGAGATGCTCTGCTCAAGCGGCTGGCCAGTGCGATACGGGAGGTGTTCAGTCGTCAGGAGGATATCCTGCTGCGTCTGGGCGGTGAGGAGTTCGGCATCATCTTTCGCAGCGAGGACGAAGCCCAGGCCGAGGAGATGACCTCCCGCCTGCTATCAGTCATCGAGGAGCTCGGGGAACCGGCGCCCGACGGACCCTGTGATAGCGTTACCGTTTCCGCCGGGCTCTATCTGGTAGAACCCGGCAGTGGTGTTGACGCGGACCATGTCTACCGGCGGGCAGACGAGGCACTTTACCGTGCCAAGGCCGCCGGTAAGGCATGCTGGCACCGTGCCTCTCGCTGAGGGGCTGACCAGCGTCAATCGCCGGGGCCATGAGACGTAAAGCGCTACATGGTGGCGATCCATTGCTGCAGGTTGGCGCTGTGAACGCACAGTGCAGTATGCGGTCGCATCGCGAATGCCGGTGGCATGACGGCATTTCTTGACGCTTTCTGCTATTCTGTGCGCCTTCGATTACGACCCTCACGGCCCTTGCTTCGCGGCTCTCGCCTTCGCTTGTTCCTCAGGCTCCCACTCATTTTTCAGGATGACTGCAGTGTCCGATTCCGTTCCCGACTCCGACTCTCCTGGCGAGGCCGCCTTCGCGTCGCTTTCGCTGCCGCCGGAGCTGCTTGGCAACCTGGGGTCTCTTGGCTATCACACCATGACGCCGATCCAGGCTGCCAGCCTGCCAGCGATGCTGGCGGGGCGAGATGTCGTCGCCCAGGCGAAGACAGGTTCGGGCAAGACGGCGGCCTTCGGCCTGGGATTGCTCACGCGGCTTACGGTATCGAGCTTCAGCGTCCAGGCGCTGGTGCTGTGTCCCACCCGGGAGCTGGCCGACCAGGTGGCCGGTGAGATCCGCCGTCTCGCGCGGGCGCTGCCCAATATCAAGGTGCTGACTCTATGCGGCGGGGCGCCCCTGGGACCGCAGCTCAATTCGCTCGCCCACGGGGCCCATGTTGTGGTCGGCACGCCGGGGCGGGTCGAGGAGCACCTGCGCAAGGGCTCGCTGAACCTGGCAACACTGGACACCCTGGTGCTCGACGAAGCCGATCGCATGCTCGACATGGGGTTCCAGGCCGCGCTGGAGGCGATCATCGGCGAGACGCCAACGAGTCGGCAGACACTGATGTTCAGCGCCACCGGATTGCAGGGCGAGGGCGCGGAGGGGGTTCGTGCCATCGCCGAGGGGTTCCTGCGTGACCCGGTGAACGTGGCGGTGAGCGAGACCCATGACGAAACCAGCATTCGCGAGCATTTCTACCGGCTGGGAGACGAGTCGGAGCGCTTCGAGGCGCTGCGCCTGCTGCTGTTGCATCACCGGCCCCAATCCTCCGTGGTGTTCTGCAATACCAAGCGAGAGACCGACGAGGTGGCCGAGGGCCTGGACCAGGCTGGTTTCAGCGCCCTGGCGCTCCATGGCGACCTGGAACAGCGCGACCGCGATCGACTGCTGATACTATTCGCCAACAAGAGCGCGTCGATACTGGTCGCCACCGACGTGGCGGCCCGTGGGCTGGATATCGACGCCCTGGATGCGGTGTTCAATTACCGTATCGCTCGTGAACTCGAGGTGCATGTGCATCGGGTGGGCCGTACCGGGAGGGCGGGCAGTTCCGGTGTGGCCTGCACCCTGGTCAGCGAGCAGGAAGCCTACCGTCTGGAGCGGCTCGGCGCGTTTCTCGAGCAACAGCTGGTGATGGAGGCGCTGCCCTCCCGCCGAGCCCTGTCAGGTGAGCCCATGGCACCGCCCATGGCCACGCTGCAGCTCGACGGGGGCAAGAAGCAGAAGGTGCGTCCGGGGGATATCCTGGGTGCCCTGACCGGGGATGGCGGTATCCGGGGTGACCAGGTTGGCAAGATCAAGGTGCTGGAGCGCAGCGCCTATGTGGCCGTGCAGCGCGAGGTCGCCAAGGCGGCGCTTGCGCAGTTGAGCGCGGGAAAACTCAAGGGGCGTTCGTTTCGCGCCCGGCGCGTCAGCCGCTGACATGCAGCAGGGCGATACGCTCGTAAGGCGATAGGCCAAAGTGGTGATATGAAAATACCCAAGCGATTACAACCGCTGGTTGAAGACGGCATGGTCGACGAAGTCGTCGCCCAGTTGATGAGCGGCAAGGAAGCTCAGGTCTATGTGGTGCGTGCCGGCGGTGAACTTCGCTGCGCCAAGGTCTTCAAGGAGGCCAAGCAGCGCAGCTTCAAGCAGGCCGTGCAGTATCAGGAAGGCCGCAAGGTGCGCAACAGCCGCCAGGGCCGGGCGATGGCCAAGAAGACCCGCTATGGGCAGAAGGAGCAGGAGCAGGCCTGGCTGAATGCCGAGGTGGATGCGCTCTATCGGCTTGCGGCGGCGGAGGTGAGGGTGCCCAAGCCGTTCGGCTTCGTCGACGGCGTGCTGCTGATGGAGATGATCACCGACGCCGAGGGCTTTGCCGCTCCGCGCCTGGACGACGTCACCCTTACCGCCGAACAGGCCCGTACCTATTATGCCAAGGTCATCGGCGACGTGGTGCGTATGCTGTGCGCGGGCCTGATTCATGGCGACCTCTCCGAGTTCAATGTGCTGCTGGCGACCGACGGCCCGGTGATCATCGATCTGCCACAGGCGGTGGATGCCGCCGGCAACAACAGCGCCGAAATGATGCTGGAGCGGGACGTCAACAACATGCGCGCCTACTTCGGGCGCTACGCGCCGGAGCTGCTCAATACCGACTACGGCAAGGAGATCTGGGCGCTTTATGAGGCGGGTGAGCTGCATCCCGAGAGCCGGTTGACCGGCTGTTTTGCCTACGACACCACTGCAGTGGATGTCGATGATCTGCTGGCGGTGATCGAAGATGCCCGGGAAGAGCAGGATGAGCATCTGGCAATGCTGGCCCGCAACGAGCAGGGTGACGAGGAGGACTGAGTCGCCACCCACGCCCTCCCCAAGCGACTGACACCCGGGGAGGGCTGCTGAAGTATCCTGGGCCAGGCAATACGCTTCGCTCAGGTCTTCAATCGATGCTCAGAACTAGTTTCACGCTCAGGTCTTGGCCCAAGCTCAGGACTTGGTATTGTGCTTCGGCTTGTTCTTCCGCTTGGCCGACGCCATTTTTTCCAGCTCCTGCTCATCCATTGATTCATACATCTGCTTCGCGGCGCCATCGAGTTCGCTGACTCTCTTTTCCCCGCGCTTGGCGGAAAGCGCGGCGCCGGCCGCCATTTGCTGGGCCTGGGACTTGGCTGGCATCTTTCTCTCCTTATGAAACAATTCCTGCTACCATTACCCTAGAAGTTTAATGGTAGAGTTGTCATGGCAGCATGTAACCCAATGCTTCGTAATGATGAAAAAAGGGAGCGTGGCGCCTGCAAAAATAGTGCTTTTGTTTTTTTTACACTGTTTTCATTTCACATTCGAAATGCTGGGTTTGTTAATTAAAGTATTCGTTAAATCCGATGGTAGCAGGCAGTGTTTGACGCTCTTGTTCAGAGCGTGATATTGAGGAGCGGTATCGTAACAAAACACGTAAATCCTACGTGAAACAATCATAAGAGTGATCCGATTTAAGAGGGTGAGCCACTTTGTTGTGCAACCCTAATATAAAAGGATCGAATGCTTTTGCTGATCATGCACAGGAGAACGGATTTCTCATGCAGCAGCCCAGCCCTCGATTTCAGCCGCATGTCCCGATGGTGTCCGCCCCTGCCTGCCACGATGAGCTTACCGGCCTGACGACTCGCAAGGTCGGGGCACAGCAGCTGGAGATGCAGATTGCCGCCGCCGCCGAGGGGGATAGGGTGGCTGTTCTGCATATCGATGTGGACCAGTTGAAGGAGGTCAACCACTCGCTGGGCTTGGAATTGGGCGATATCTATCTGCAGCGGATAGCCCGGCGCATCCGGCACTGCCTGGTCGATGGCGAAATAGTCAGCCGCCTCGGAAGTGACGAGATCCTTGTGGTGGTACCCGGCATTCGGCACCCAGAAGAGGTCTCGGCTATCGTCGAGCGTCTGCTTGACAGGGCCGGGCAACCCATCGAACTGGCTGGGCAGACGGTGCTTGCCAGCTGTTGCATCGGTGCCAGTCTCTTCCCTGATCACGGCCGTACGGTCAATGAGCTGATGCGTCATGCCAACCTGGCCCGATGCCAGGCCCAGCGTCTCGGTCGGCGCCGGTACCAGCTCTTTACGCCGGAGCTGCTGGATGATGATTTCGACTATTGTGCCTTGCGATCGGCGTTTCAAGGGGCGCTTGATCGAGGTGAGCTGGAGTTGCTTTACCGACCGATGCTCTGTGCGCGAAGCGGCCAGGTCGTGGCGGTCTCGGCGCTGCCCCGCTGGCGCTCGGCCCGCTTCGGGGGCCTGGAGCCGGAGCGCTGGATGGCTGCGGCCGCGGATAATGGCCAGCTAGCCGATATCTGCCTGTGGGTTCTGGAGAACGCCTGCCAACATGCGAGTTCCTGGTTCGAGGTAGGAGTCGGACTGAGGGTCGTGGTGCATGTCTCGATCGCAGGCCTGCTCGATGGTGGCTTTCTCGAGCGGGTCGATTTGGCACTTGGCAGGAGCGGACTGCCCCCTGAACTGCTGGAGATCGAGGTGACGGAGGGTGGTCTGATGCAAGACATCCATGGTGCTGTGACGCTATTCGAACAGCTCAAGGCAAAGGGGGTGCGCCTGTCCGTGGATGGTTTCGGCAGCGGATACACGGTTCTTGGCCACCTGAGCCGTTTGCCCGTCGGTACACTGAAACTCAGCGAGCTGTTCATTCACGAATGCCTCGACAATCCCCGCCACCAGGCCATCATTCGTGCTGTCATCGGCATGGCGCATGCATTGGACATCGAGGTCGTGGCTAATGGCATCAGCACCCGACAGCAGGCGGATTTCCTGCGCCAGCAGGGGTGTGACCTGCTGCAGGGTAGCCTATGGGCGCGCATGGAGTATCTCCACACGCGCTGAGCCGGTGAATTTTTGAATAACGAGCGGTTGCCCATTGTTCCGTTGCCGACGGGAACGACGGCTGCTGCCGTGCCGCAGTCCTTGATGGTTGCGAAAAGGCGTGTTTCGGCTGAGTATACAAGGCTTTGTTTCCGCAGGAGCCGACGATGCCCATCGTGACTATTCAGCAGTTTCCCCGTGACCTGGAGCAGAAGCGTGAGCTGGCGCGCCGTATCACCGAGGCCTTTACCGAGGTCTATGACGTGAAACCGGAAAGCGTTCAGCTTTTCTTCAGCGAGGTGGACGGCGAGAGCTGGGCGAAGGGTGGCGTGATGGGATGCGACAACACTCCCGGCTAAGCCCTATACACCATGACCGGATACAGGCAGTTCGTACCATGATCAGGCAAGAACAGAGAGAGTGGATCCAGGGACACCTGGAAGAGATAGTCACGGCAGTCCTCACTGCCTTCTTCACGGCATTGATGTTTCGTGTCGGATTGGGAATGCTGTTTTCTATCGTCACCGGGCTGGCCCTGGCTTATGGCATTCGCCTCATTGCCATGCGCCGGGTGGTGGCGTCGATTCGGCGGCGCATCCCCTGGCTGAGGGGGCCGACGAGCCCGGCCTGAGCAGGGGGGAGAAGTCGCCGGGGGAGGGTGGCAGGCAAGCGTTGGTGGCGGTGGCAGTCATAATTGTCGACACTGGGTTGCAGACAGCCCAAGGAGACAGACATGAAGCTGCAGCACGCCACCTGGCAGGAAGTGGAAGACTACCTGCAACGCGCCAGCGGGATCATCATTCCCATCGGCTCCACCGAGCAGCACGGCCCCAATGGCCTGCTTGGCACCGATGCGATCTGCCCCGAGAGCGTTGCCTGGGAGCTGGGAGCGCGCCACGATGTGCTGGTGGGGCCGACTCAGAGCATCGGCATGGCGCAGCACCACCTGGCTTTTCCCGGTAGCATCAGCCTGCGCCCCAGCACCTTGATCGCGGTGCTGCACGATACCGTGACTTCCCTGGTACGTCATGGCTTCACCCATGTTTTCTTTCTTAATGGACATGGCGGCAATATCGCCACCGTCAACGCGGCCTTCGCCGAGATCTACTCCGAGCGAAGTCTGCGTAGTGATGGCCAGTCGTCAGGTGCGCTCCATCTCGCCTTGAACAACTGGTTCGCCGGCCCGCGGGTGCGTGAGCTGGCCCAGTCGCTCTACGGTGATGCGGAAGGGGGCCATGCCACGGCATCAGAGGTGTCGCTCTCCTGGTTCGCTCGCCCCGAGGCGGTCAAGGATGTCGCCATGTCACCCCGTATTGCGCCCTCGGGCAGCGCCCAGTGCGATGCCGACGAGTTTCGTCGTCGCTTCCCCGATGGTCGTATGGGCTCGGACCCGTCACTGTCGCGGATCGAGCATGGTGAGCGCTTCCAGGCCGCGGCGGTCGAGGATACCTGGGACGCGTACCGCGCCTTTCTTGGGCAGTAGCGGGTCGCGTCTCGGGCCGCCTTGCAAAGGCCGCTGCGGGTTGCCATGGTCGTGGTGACATGCACGAGCTAGCGCATTGGGCCGGTCAGGGAGGCTAATGAATGCTGCGTATCCTCGTTTCGCTGGCGGCGATCTATGCCATCGTGGTGGCACTGGCGTGGTTCTTCCAGGATCGCCTGCTCTACCTGCCGCACATGGGGCGGGAGCACGTCGGAACGCCGGCGGACCGTGGCATGGCGTGGGAGCCGGTCGATCTCGAGACAGAAGATGGGTTGACGCTGGATGCCTGGTGGATACCGGCCGATGAAGCGCGTGGCAGCCTGCTGTTCTTTCATGGCAATGCCGGCAATATCTCTCATCGCCTGGATTCGATTCGCCAGTTCAACCGGCTCGGCCTGTCGGTGCTGATCGTCGACTATCGGGGCTATGGCCGCAGCGAAGGCAGTCCGTCTGAAGCCGGCACGGCCAGGGATGCCCGGGCCAGCTGGCGTTGGCTGGTCGCGGAGGCCGAGGTTCCGGCCGAGGAGATCGTACTGTTCGGGCGCTCGCTGGGGGCGGCCGTGGCGGCGGAACTGGCCGCCGGGCTGGCGCCCGACGTGAGCCCGGCTGCGGTGGTCCTGGAGTCACCCTTCCGCTCGGTACCGTCGCTGGGCCAGAGCCTGTACCCGTTCCTGCCGGTACGCTGGCTGGCAAACCTGGAATACGATACCGAGACCTCTGTGACCCGGTTCACGGCTCCGCTGCTGGCGATCCACAGCCGTGAGGATGAGATCATCCCCTTCTCCCAGGGCGAGGCGGTCTTCGAGGCGGCCAATGATCCCAAGGAGCTGCTGGTGATTCGAGGAGGCCACAACACCGGGTTCCTCGACAGCGAACCCGAGTACTCCGATGGCATCGACGCCTTCCTGGAGGAGCTGGCCGGCCTGCGACGGAACTGACGGAACTGCCTGCCAGGCCGACGTCAGCTCTGGTTCGTATCAACTGTTCGTATCAGCTGTTCGTTTGAACGTCGGCGTTATGGAACACGTTCTGAACGTCGTCCAGGTCATTGAGCGTATCGAGCAGCTTCTCGAACATGGCGACGTCGTCGCCTTCGACCGGCGTGGTGGTCTGGGGCACGAACTGGATCTCGTCGATCTCGAAGTCGAGCTCACCAAAGGCGTCGAGCAGGGCCTGCTTGGCCTTGGCATATTCGGTATGCGGTGCAAAGACGGTGATGTGGCCGTCCTCGCTTTCGATGTCGGTGACGTCCACGTCGGCTTCCATCAGCGCCTCGAGGGTGGCTTCCTCGTCGTCGCCGCTGAAGGCGAGAATCGCGCAGTGGTCGAACATGTGGCTGACGGTGCCGGGGGTGCCGAGCTTGCTCTTGGCCTTGTTGAAACAAGCCCGAACGTCACCGAAGGTGCGGTTCGGGTTGTCGGTCAGGCACTCGACGATGACCATGCAGTTGCCCGGCCCGAAACCCTCATAGCGTGCCGGCGAGAAGTCCTCGCCGCCCACGCCGCTGGCCTTGTCCAGCGCCTTGTCGATCACGTGCGACGGCACCTGGTCCTTCTTGGCGCGTTCGAGAAGCCCGCGCAGGCTCAGGTTGGCGGAAGGGTCTACACCCCCGGCCTTGGCGACCACGTAGATCTCACGCCCGTATTTACTGTACACCTTGGTCTTGGCGGCGGCCGTCTTGGCCATGGATTCCTTGCGGTTCTGAAAGGCCCTGCCCATAACGTTGTCCTGTTGCGTCTGACATGAAGCGGAATTCTACGAAACCGTTCCGGCATGGAACAGTGTTATTTCTTGGGGAAGCGGGGTGGCATGACGCGAGTCATGGCTACACTGTCGGGGTGAGTTGCATCCTACTCTGCCTGGAGCCCACCTCTCATGGACCATCATCAGTACCGTCATGCCTTGGCAGCCCACCTGCAGGCTGCCGAACTGGCCTTCCCCGAAGCCGAGTACGATGCGCGACAGGGGCGAGTCCGCGCCGCGATGGCGGACAGCGGACTGGATGCCCTGCTGGTCACCGATCCTGCCGACATCTACTACCTCACCGGTTACAACACCTTCGAGGTATCGGTGCATACCTGTCTGGTATTTTCGGCGGATCGCCTGGTGTTGCAGGTCCCCTCCATCGAGACCGGCCCGGCGGTGGTCACGGCCCGGGTTGACGAGCTGCTGGGCTATCGCTGGGAGGGTATCGAGGAGGTGCTCGAGCCCCTGGCCGAGACGCTATCGGGCTTTGCGGCCGTCGGCCTGGATCCCTTCAGCCCCACCCTGCGCCACGGCATCATCGGTCCTCTGCAGCAGCGCCTGGGGGCCGAGCGATTTCAGGATGGCGGCGGTGAGCTGCTGGACCGCATCCGCATCGTCAAGAGCGAGGCGGAGCTGGCCTGTCTGCGCGAGAGTGCGCGGATCACCTCGCGGGGGCTGGCTGCCGCCATCGAGGTCATTGCACCGGGCATGACCGACAACGATGTCGCGGCGGAAGGCGCCCGTGCGCTGCTGGCGGCGGGTAGTGAATTCATGAGCATGCAGCCCATCGTCACCACCGGGCGGCGTATCAGTGTGATCCACATGAACCACCAGCGTCACCGGATCGAGCCGGATGAGCCGGTGTTTCTTGAGTTCGGCGCTTCTTTCCGTCGTTACACGGCGCCTATGATGCGGACTGCGGTGGCAGGGCGTGCCAGCGGGGAGATGCAGGCCATGCGCGATGTCTGCCGCGCACTGTTCGAGGCACTGAGCGCGGCCATGCGGCCGGGCAACACCTTCGACGATGCCGCGAGGTCCGCGGAGTCGGTGCTGGCACCCCAGGTTGACCGGGTGTTTTTCTCGGGTGTCTTCGGCTATGCCGTGGGAGCACAGTTCCCGCCCAGCTGGGTCGAAGGCAGCGGCTATATCGCCCGTGGCCAGCAGCGGGAGTTCGAGGCAGGCATGGTCTTCCACCTGCCGCTCTGTCTGCGAGTACCGGGGGAGTGGGGCATCGGTATCAGCGATACCGTTCAGGTGACGCCCACTGGGGGCGTGCCGATCACCGATAACGATTGGCAGCTCAAGGAGCGTCCGGGGAGCTGAGGCAATTGCGTGCGAGGCGAAGGTCCATTCATCTTTCTGACCGGCAGGCCTGGCCATGGGCATGACGCTGGTCCTGGTCGTGGTGACGACGACGGTGAGCGTGCTGGCCTGGATGTGGCCGCGACTCTTCGATGCGCTGATCTATTGGCCGCCGGGTGTGTCCCGCGGCCAATGGTGGCGACTGCTTGGCCATGGTTTCATCCACGCCGACAGTACGCACTTGCTCTTCAACATGATCACTCTCTATTTCTTCGGCACCGTGATGGAGCTGGTACTCACCCCGCACATCGGTTCGGCGGGCTTCATCCTGTTCTATCTCTCCGGACTATTGGTGGCAATCCTGCCGACCCACCTGCGCCATCGGCACGACACGCGTTTTTACAGCCTGGGGGCGTCGGGGGCTGTATCGGCAATGCTGTTCGCCTATATCCTGCTGCGGCCCTGGTCGCTGCTGTTCGTCTTCTTCGTGCCGGTGCCGGCGATTGCTTTTGCCGTCCTCTATGTCCTCTATTCGTTTCGCGCCCAGCGGCGCGGTGGCGACAATATCAATCATAGCGCCCACCTCTGGGGTGGTGGCTGGGGCGTCGCCTTCATGCTCCTCCTGATGGGGCTCACGGAGATGGAGAGCGTGGCGTGAGCCGCCTTGTCGGGCGTTAGTCGGTCTTGCCAATCTCCGGCACTGTTCGCCACTGCCCAATCGGGTGATCTGGCTATACTGGGCAGTAAGGCAAGGGAGAGTTCTTTCCTGTGCCCGGTTGCGGCGCCAGAAGGTGCTGCTCACGTTTCAGCTCCAGGAGGGTGTCATGACACTGACTGTTACCGCCGATTACAGGGACTTGATGAAGGCCACCAATGCTTACGACGAGCTGGTATCCGAGGGCTATCCGCGCGAGAAGCTCTATTTCGACAGGGAGACGCACCAGGTCAAGGTCATCGTGCCCGATACCACCCGGCCTGAAGCGGAGGAGATCCTGAGGCGGCATGAGCCTGTTGAGCTCTGGGCGCGCCCCTTTGAAGAGGGTTAGGAGCCTGCCGAACGGCCAAATCCGACAGGCTCCTGGTACCGCGCTTGGTCGGTCAGGCGGGATGATGTTTCGCTACGGATGACATGGCCCGATCGTCCAGCTCGTTGGCGCGCCGAAACGCTTCGCGGTCACTGACCCGCGCCCAGTAGTCGACGAAGGCGGGGCATGACTCCAGGCTGCCGAACTGCAGGCCCCAGCCGATATGTGAGCCGAGGTAGACGTCGGCTGCCGAGAAGTGTGCGCCGGCGATGTATTCACTGACGCTGACCGCCTGTTCCAACGTTTCTAGCACCGCTTCGATGCTGCCGTACCCGACCCGAGCCTGCTGTTCGGTATTGGGCTCCATGCCGAGGTCCCGATCGGTCGTGGCGGCTTCCAGCGGCCCGGCCGCGAAGAATAGCCAACGATAATAGGCTCCGCGTGCGGTAAGCGGTGGGGCGAGGTCGGCCTCGGGGAAGGCATCCGCCAGGTAGGCGCAGATAGCCGCGCATTCGGTCACGATAGTCGTGCCGTGGCGAATCGCCGGTACCTTGCCCATCGGGTTGATGGCCAGGTAGTCGGGCGACTTCATGGCGGGGCCGTAGTCGATGAGTTCAGTGCGATAGGGCGCGCCGACTTCTTCCAGTATCCAGCGAGCGATACGACCGCGGGACATGGGGTTGGTATAGAGTACGAGGGAATCATGCATGACGGAACTCTCCATGTATTGCCCATGAAGATAGCAGGTCCACGGAGCAGTGTTATCGGACCGTTAAACGGTACCGGAACGGGGTGGAAGCCAACCGCTGATCAATCAAGGATCAATCGGGGTCCAGCAGGCGGGGGCCGGTTCCTTCATCGGCCAGTTCGTCCTGCGGATTACGCAGCGGGCAGTCGTTCATCGAAAGGCAACCACAGCCGATACAGTGATCGAGCTGGTCACGCAGCCGGGTCAGCCGGGCAATACGATCGTCGAGTGCATGTCGCCAGCGGGCGGAAAGGCGCTGCCAGTCGGCGGCGGTGGGGGCCCGGGATGCGGGAAGCGTCTCGAAGGCCTGGCGTATCTCGGCCAACGAGATACCGGTCCGCTGAGCGACCTTGATGATGGCCACCCGTCGAAGCACATCGCGGCTGAATCGCCGCTGGTTGCCGGCGTTGCGGCGACTGCTGATCAGGCCCTTGGTCTCATAGAAGTGGATGGCCGAGACCGCCAGACCACTGCGCTCAGCCACCTCGCCAACGCTGAGCTCCCGGTGCAGGTGTGACTGCATTGCTGTATCTCCGGTCATTGCCTGGCTGCTGTTGTAATGATTGCTGTAACGATTGTATTGACGATAGCTTTAACGACTGATTGTTCTTGCGATTGTACTTGAAATGGTTATGGCCACTGGACTGATCATTGCTCAAGCGGCCGTAACCTTCGTTGTTTTAACGTGCGGGGCTGAGGTTGGCAAGGAACACTCCAGACGTTGCAACAAGTGCTTGTGAAGCAAAGTATTCTTGGCATCAGGTTTCGTGATGGATTCCATGACGATTATTGATTTCCCATGTGGCGGGGCGGCCTCTACTTTGAATTCTCTTCAAATGGCTGTGTTGTTTCCAAATTCTTTATCTTGACCTCTACTTAGCTTGAGGTTTTAACCTGCAGGCTACACCCGGGTTGAGCTCAGTGCTCGGCCCGCTGATTTTCTGCTGATGGATAATGTCATGTTCCGTTTCTTTGAAACCCTGGTGAACCCTTACCCGGCGGGTAAGCCCGAGACGCCTCCGAGGGGGCTCCTGCCCTTCATCCTGCATTTTTCGCGGCCGGTGCTGCCGCTGCTGATCCTGATGTCGCTGCTCACGGCACTGGTGTCGGCCGCCGAGGTGCTCTTTTTCAGCTATCTCGGCGAGCTGGTGGATTGGCTGTCGGATGCCGAGCGTGAGGGGTTCTTCGCCGAACACGGTTGGCGCCTGGGAGCCATGGCGGCAATAGTGGTGATCGGGTTGCCGCTGCTGGTATTGCTGCAGTCCCTGCTGACCCATCAGGCGATCTTCGGCAACTATCCGATGATCGGTCGCTGGCTGGCGCATCGGCACATGCTCGGGCAAAGCATGGCGTTCTACCAGGACGAGTTTGCCGGGCGGGTCTCGCAGAAGGTGATGCAGACGGCGCTCGCCATCCGCGAGACGGTAATGAAGCTGTTGGGACTGCTGGTCTATGTGGTCGTCTACTTCGGCGGTGCGATGCTGCTCATGGGCATCGCCGAGCCCTGGCTGATGCTGCCCCTGGTGGCCTGGCTGGCCGGATACATCGCGATCATGTGGATATTCGTGCCGCGGCTGCGCCGGGTCTCCATGGAGCAGGCCGATGCCCGTGCCCGCATGACCGGCCGTATCGTCGATAGCTACAGCAATATCCAGACCATCAAGCTGTTCGCCGATACCCGGCGCGAGCAGGCCTATGCCCGCGATGCCATGGAAGGCTTCATGGTCACGGTGCATCGCCAGATGCGCCTGGCAACGCTGCTGTCGGTATGCCTGACGCTGCTCAACTCGCTGCTGCTGACGAGTGTCGCGGCCATGGCCATTGGTGCCTGGTACTTCCAGGCCATTTCACTGGGTGCCATCGCCGTGGCCATCGCCCTGGTGATGCGCATCCGCTTCATGTCCGACTGGATCCTGTGGGAGGTGGCGGGGCTGTTCGAGAACATCGGTACGGTGCAGGACGGCATCAACACCATCGCCCGGGAGCCGGCGGTGAAGGACCTGCCCGGTGCTGCCACTCTTACCGTGCCGCGTGGGGAGATCCACTTCGATGCGCTGCAGTTCGGCTATGAGCGTCCCGATGGTGAGGGTATTCGGGTCTTCGATGGCATGAGCCTGACCATCGCTCCCGGTGAGCGAGTTGGCGTCATCGGCCGCTCCGGGGCGGGCAAGTCGACCCTGGCCAATCTGCTGCTGCGCTTCTACGACCTGGAGGGCGGACGCATCGTGATCGATGGTCAAAACATCGCCGAAGTCACCCAGGAGTCGCTGCGACGCCAGATCGGGATGGTCACCCAGGACACCTCGCTGCTGCACCGCTCGGTGCGAGACAACATTCGTTACGGCAGCCCCCATGCCACGGAGGCGGAGGTCGAGGAGGCGGTGCGTCGTGCCCATGCCGATAGCTTCATCAACGATCTGGTGGATCTCAAGGGGCGTCGCGGCCTGGACGCCCATGTGGGAGAGCGCGGCGTCAAGCTTTCCGGTGGCCAACGCCAGCGTATCGCCATCGCCCGAGTGCTGCTCAAGAATGCGCCGATCCTGGTGCTCGATGAAGCCACGTCGGCGCTCGACTCAGAGGTGGAAGCGGCGATCCAGGAGCAGCTCTACACCCTGATGGAGGGCAAGACGGTGATCGCTATTGCACACCGGCTGTCGACCATCGCCATGCTCGATCGACTCGTGGTAATCGACGAGGGTCGAATCGTCGAGAGTGGGAGTCATCAGGAACTGCTGGCCCGCGATGGGCTCTACGCCGCGCTCTGGCGTCGCCAGTCCGGCGGTTTTCTGGGGCTGGACATTGACGCTGAGACAGAGCAACACCACGGCAGGCCGCTGGGCTTGGAATCCTGAAGCAAGTGCAACCCATGGCAGAAGGAGGGGAAACATGAAAGGCGTGGAGAGGGAGGTCATCAATCCGCGGGGGGTGCCGAATACGCTGCAGTACGGTTTCAGCCAGGCCGTCATGGTCAAGGGAGGCTATCGCGTTCATCTCTCGGGACAGGTTGGCGTCGATTCCCATGAGTGTCTGGTCGGGCCCGATCTCGAGGGTCAGACCTTCGCCGCGCTGGACAACATTGCGGCGATTCTCGGCACCTTGGGCGGCGAACTCTCGGACGTGGTGATGATGCGGATCTATATCGCCGAGCCCGCCCGCTACGACCAGGAGGACGTGATGCGGGCGCTGCTTGCGCGCTTTCCCCAGTCGCCGCCGGCCAGCTCCTGGCTGATCGTCAGTGGCCTCGCCGAGCCGGAATGGCTGGTCGAGATCGAGGCCGAAGCGGTATTGCCGGAAGAGGCCATGGGGCTGCGTCCGGTGAGGGCCCTGGCCTGATGAGTGGGGGGAGCCGGGTCGTCACGCGGGTTCGTCGAGTCTTTCAGCGGCGGCCGCCGGAGCCAATGGCTGCCATGCCGAAGAGGTTGCCTGGGTCTTGAGCTGCATGCGTTCGACCACGAAGTCGACGAAGGTTCGCACCTTGGGAGACACGAGCCGTCCGCCGGGGAAGACAGCGTGCATCTCGACCTCAGGACCTTCCCACTCCTCGAGTATGCGGCGTGGGCGCCGGGATTCGGCGCTGAGGCAGGCGACGAACTCGTTGGCCAGCATGATGCCCTGGCCATCTTCGAGCAGCCCCCGCAGGGCGAAGGGGTCATTGGCGATGGCCACCGGGTCGACGTCGACCTCCACGACTTCCTGGCTCCTGCGGTTGTGCAACTGCCAGACGTAGCGCTGGCCGCGCTGGTCCATGGATTTGGCCAGCACGGGGTGAGACGCCAGGTCGGCCGGGCTCCGGGGTTCGCCATGGCGGGCGAGGTAGGCTTCGCTGGCATAGACATAGGAGCGGTGACGGGCAAGCAGGCGTGCCACCAGGCTTGAATCCGGCAGGGCACCGACCCGGATGGCCACATCGATCTGGTTGGCGATCAGGTCGAGACGCTCATTGGAGAGCACCAGCTCGATGCGGACTTCGGGGTAGAGCTTGCGAAAGTCCTGCACCAACAGTGCCGTGAACTCGGTACACATGGTGAAGGGGGCTGTGACCCGTAGCCAGCCTCTCGGGCTCTCCTCGAGCTGATGGACCGCATTCTCCGCTTCGCCCAGGTCCCGGATGATGCGGTTGCAGTAGTCCAGGTAGATGGCGCCCGCTTCGGTCAGGCTCAGGTGGCGGGTCGTGCGGTTGAGTAATCGTGCGCCGAGGCGCTCTTCCAGCCCTTGAACCTTGCGGCTGACGGTGGTCTTTCCAAGGCGAAGCTGCTTTGCAGCGGCAATGAAACTGCCCTGCTCCACGACCTTGGCAAAGATCAGGGCGTCATTAAGGTCTTGTAGCATGGTCGTTGTCCTGTGCGTGCAAGCAATGTCAGGAGAGGGAAACACTGCGGGAAGAAGGACGAGGACGGCTGCACGGTAACTATCCCGTCAATGGGACAGTATTTCCCTCTCGCCCGGACTAATCAAGTGACCGGTAACACTATATCGTGGCGTTCGGAAAAGTTTGTAGTTGTCGATTAATAACGCCGGCAAACGATATTAATAGCGTTAGGAAAAAAGAGTTAAGAAAAGTGAGTCGATGCGAATGCAATACCGGCCGGCGCTGATAACGACTCTGCAAACTGCTACTTGGTGTTGGGAGGAAAAAATGAACGTCCACAAGATGTTCGGGAGTCGAGGGAGTCGGCAAACGCTCATGGTTATCGCCATGGTCGCCGGACTCTTCATGTTGGCGGGATGCGAAAGCCAGGCCGATCAGGAAGGTGCCAATCAGGGGCCGCCGCCGCCCCAGGTCAGCGTGGCCCAGGTTCTGGTCGAGAACGTGGAGCTGTGGGACGAATTCACCGGCCGAATCGAGGCGGTGGAAACGGTCGACCTGCGCCCCCGCGTATCGGGCTACATCGATAGCATCCACTACACCGAAGGCCAGGAGGTCGAGAAAGGGGACGTACTGTTCACCATCGACCCGCGCCCTTATCGCGCCGAGCTGGAGCGGGCCGAGGCCGAATTGCAGCGGGCCCGAGCCCGGGCCGAACTGGCACGCAGCGAGGCCGCCCGGGCCGAGGCGCTGGCGCAGAGTCGTTCGATCTCGCGCGAGGAGCTGGACCAGCGGCGCTCGGCGGCCGCCACGGCGGAGGCCGACATCCTGGCCGCTCAGGCCAGCGCCGAGACAGCCAGGCTCAACTTGGCGTTCACCGAGGTTCGCGCCCCCATCGGCGGGCGTACGGGGCGGGCGATGGTCACGCCGGGCAACCTCGTTTCCGAGGCCACGCCGTTGACCCGTATCGTTGCCCTGGATCGGGTCCACGTGCATTTCCACAGCGACGAGCGGGCCTATCTGCACTACGACGCCATGGCGCGCAACGGCAGCCAGGCGAGCTTTCGCGGGGGTGGCATACCGGTGCGTGTGGGCCTGGCCAATGACGAGGGCTACCCCTACCGCGGCGAGGTCGACTTCGTCGACAACCACCTCGATGCCGAGGCCGGCACCATCCTGACCCGTGCCGTGCTTGATAACAGCGAGGGGCGCTTCGCCCCGGGCATGTATGCACGCGTTCAACTGCTGGCGGGGAGTGCCGAGAACAGTCTGCTGATCGACGACAAGGCGGTGCTCACTGACCAGGATCGCAAGTACGTCTACGTGGTCGACGGCGAGGGCCGGGCCATGCGTCGCGACGTGCAGCTCGGCCGCATGATCGACGGCCTGCGGGTAGTGGCGGCCGGCCTCGAGCCGAATGACAGGGTGGTGGTGAGCGGTGCCCAGCGGATCTTCTTCCCGGGCATGCCCGTGGCGGCGGAGAGCGTGGACATGCGCGGCTCGGGCGCGACAGCCGGTGAGTACGCCGCCATGCGCTGAGCCTTCACGACTCCAGCAATACCCATAACCCCTGAATGACATGTTTGGGGCGGGCGACTTGCCCGCCCCGGGAGGGAGTCTTGTCATGAATTTCGCCAAGTTCTTCGTCGACCGGCCGATCTTCGCCGCGGTGCTGTCGATCCTGATTTTCATTGCCGGCGCCATCACCATCCCGCTGTTGCCGGTCAGCGAATACCCCGACGTGGTGCCGCCAACGGTGCAGGTGCGCGCCATCTATCCCGGTGCCAACCCCAGCGAGATTGCCGACACGGTGGCCACGCCGCTGGAAGAGGCGATCACCGGGGTCGAGAACCTGATGTACATGAAGTCGGTGGCCGGCTCCGACGGCGTATTGGCGATGACGCTGACCTTTCGCCCCGGTACCGACCCCGATGAAGCCCAGGTCCAGGTACAGAACCGGGTCAGCCAGGCGCTGGCGAGGCTGCCCGAGGCGGTGCGCCGCCAGGGTGTGACCACCGACAAGCAGTCGCCCGACCTGACCATGGTGCCGCAGCTGATCTCGCCCGACGGCCGCTACGACAGCACCTACCTGCGCAACTACGCGGCGCTGCACGTGCGCGACGAGCTGGCGCGACTTGAGGGGGTGGGCCAGGCGATGCTGTTCGGCGCCGGGGACTACGCCATGCGGGTATGGATCGACCCTGACCGTGCCGCCGCCCGCGGGCTCACCGCCGGCGACATCATCGCCGCGATACGCGAGCAGAACGTGCAGGTATCGGCCGGCCAGCTCGGTGCGCCGCCGACACCGTCCTCGTCGGATTTCCTCATTTCCATCAATGCCCAGGGGCGCCTGACCACCGAGGAAGAGTTTGGCGACATCGTGGTCAGGGCCGGCAGCGATGGCCAGATCACCTACCTTTCGGACGTGGCACGTATCGAGCTCGGCGCCGCCGAGTATTCGCTGCGGGCGCTGCTCGACAACCAGCAGGCGGTGGCCATCGGTATCTTCCAGGCCCCCGGCTCCAACGCCATCGCACTCTCCGATGCGGTGCGCGAAAAAATGGATGAGTTGTCGGTGCGTTTCCCCGAGGGCGTGGAGCACACCATCGTCTACGACCCCACGGTGTTCGTGCGCGACTCGATCAAGTCGGTGATCAAGACCCTGCTCGAGGCGGTGCTGCTGGTGGTACTGGTGGTGACGCTGTTCCTGCAGACCTGGCGCGCCTCGGTGATTCCGCTGCTGGCGGTGCCGGTGTCGATCGTCGGCACCTTCGCCGTGCTCCACCTGCTGGGTTTCTCGATCAATACCCTGACCCTGTTCGGCCTGGTGCTGGCCATCGGCATCGTGGTCGACGATGCCATCGTGGTGGTGGAGAACGTCGAGCGCAACATCGAGGAGGGGCTGGCCCCGCTTGCGGCGGCCCATCAGGCCATGCGCGAGGTGAGCGGGCCGATCATCGCCATCTCGGTGGTGCTGTGCGCGGTATTCGTGCCGATGGCCTTCCTCGAAGGTGTCACCGGCCAGTTCTACCGCCAGTTCGCGGTGACCATCGCCATCTCCACGGTGATCTCGGCGATCAACTCGCTGACGCTGTCGCCAGCGCTCGCCGCGCTGCTGCTCAAGCCCCACGATGCGCCCAAGGACCGCCTGTCGCGGCTGATCGACTTCCTGTTCGGCTGGCTGTTCCGCCCCTTCAACCGCTTCTTCAATGCCAGCTCCAAGGGCTACCAGGGCGGTGTGGCGCGCAGCCTGCGCCGGCGCGGCGCGGTGTTCGCCGTCTATGCGCTGTTGCTGGCGGGTACCGGCGTGATGTTCCAGATGGTGCCGGGCGGGTTCATCCCCACCCAGGACAAGATGTACCTGATCGGCGGGGCCAAGCTGCCGGAAGGCGCTTCCCTCGACCGCACCGAGGCGGTGATTCGGCGCATGACCGACCTGGCGCTGGAAACCGAAGGCGTGAGTTCGGCGGTGGCCTTCCCCGGTCTCAACCCGCTGCAGTTCACCAACACACCCAATACCGGCACGGTGTTCTTTGGCCTCGATCCGTTCGAGTCGCGCTCGCGCAGCGCCGATGAGATCGTCGCCGAACTCAATGGCAAGCTCGGTACCCTGCAGGAGGCGTTCAGCTTCGCCTTCACCCCGCCGGCCATCCTCGGCATCGGCTCGGGGTCGGGCTTCTCGCTGTTCATCCAGGATCGCGCCGGGCTGGGTTACGGCGAACTGCAGCAGGCCGTCGATGGCTTCAGCGGCGCGTTGATGCAGGCGCCGGGCATGGGCTATCCGATCACCTCCTACCAGTCCAACGTGCCGCAGCTCGACCTGCACGTCGACCGGGTCAAGGCCAAGACCCAGGGCGTGGCGCTGACCGACCTGTTCGAGACGTTGCAGGTCTACCTCGGCTCGGTCTACGTCAACGACTTCAATCGTTTTGGCCGCACCTGGCAGGTGATGGCCCAGGCCGACGGTGACTACCGCATGGACGTGGAGAACATCGAGCGTCTGCGTACCCGCAACGCACATGGCGAGATGGTACCCATCGGCAGCATGATCCGGGTCGACCAGACCTTTGGCCCCGACCCGGTGATCCGCTACAACGGCTACCCGGCGGCGGACCTGATGGGCGAGGCCGACCCACGGATGCTGTCGTCGAGCCAGGCGATCGAGGTGGTCGAGCAGCTCGCCCCGGCAGTGCTGCCGGCGGGCATGTCCTTCGAGTGGACCGACCTGAGCTACCAGCAGGTCAACCAGGGCGGGGCGGCGCTGGTAGTGTTCCCGCTGGCCATCCTGCTGGTGTTCCTGGCGCTGGCCGCGCTCTACGAGAGCTGGACGCTGCCGCTGGCGGTGATCCTGATCGTGCCGATGTGCATGCTCTCGGCGCTGATCGGGGTGAAGCTCACCGGCGGCGACAACAACATCTTCGTCCAGGTGGGCCTGGTGGTGTTGATCGGCCTGGCGTGCAAGAACGCCATTCTGATCGTCGAGTTCGCCCGGGAGCTGGAGATGCAGGGGCGAGGCATCGTCGAGGCGGCCCTGGAAGCCTGCCGCCTGCGCCTACGGCCGATCATCATGACCTCGATCACCTTCACTGCGGCGGTGGTGCCGCTGATGCTGGCCGGCGGCGCCGGTGCCGAAGTGCGCCAGGCGCTGGGCACGGCGGTATTCGCCGGCATGATCGGCGTGACCCTGTTCGGCCTGTTCCTGACCCCGGTTTTCTACGTCGCCCTGCGCAAGCTGGTGTCGCGCGGGGAGGCACAGCCTCTTGAAGCGCTGTCCACGGAGGGCTCCTCCCATGCATAACCCGACACTGCGCAACCTGCTGCTGTTGCCGCTCACTCTCATGCTGGCCGCCTGCGCGGTGGGTCCCGACTACCGCACACCGGAGCTGCCGGCACCGCAGGCGCGTGCCGAACCGGAGCTCGTCACCGCCGAGCCGGTCGAGGTCGAATTCTGGCAGCGCTTCGAGGACCCGCTGTTGACCCAGTTGGTGGAGGATGCCCTGGGTGCCAACCATGACCTGCGGATCGGCCTGGCTCGCTATGACCGTAGCCGCGCTCTGCTGCGCCAGAGTCGCCAGGATCTGCGCCCCGGGGTCAATGCCGAAGCCGGCGCCGCACACCAGCGCTTCAGCGCCGATCAGATGCCAGGGGTGTCACGCACCGACCGCGACAGTGAGAGCTTCGATGCCGGGGTGAGCGCCTTCTGGGAGCTGGACTTCTTCGGCCGCGTGCGACGTGGGGTGGAGGCCCAACGGGCCGAGGCCGAGGCCAGCGCCGCCGACCTGCGTGCCCTGCAGGTCGTGGTGGTCGGCGAACTGGTCGACCATTATTTCCAGCTGCGCGGCGTGCAGGAGCAACTGCGGGTGGCCCGAGCCAACGCCGACAATCAGCGCGAGTCGCTCAGGCTGGTGAATGCGCGACTGGAGGCGGGGCGAGGCACCGAGTTCGACAGCGTGCGCGCCAGAGCCCAGCTGGAGAATACCCTTTCACGTATTCCCGCCCTGGAGGGGGAGGTTGCCGCCCGGGTCCATCGCATCGCCGTATTGACCGGCAAGGAACCCGGGGCACTGGTGGCCACCCTGGAGCGGCCGACCCCCTTGCCCGCGTTGCCGGTACAGGTGGCGACCGGTCTGCCGGGGGACCTGCTGCGTCGACGCCCCGATATCGCTGCCGCGGAGCGCCGTCTCGAGGTCGCCAGTGCGCGCATCGGTGTTGCCACTGCTGATCTCTACCCACGCTTCACCCTGACCGGGCTGCTGGGCACCCAGGCGGCCAGTACCGGCGACCTGTTCGGCCGCGACAGCGAGACACGCCTGGTGGCACTCGGTGTGGACTGGTCGTTTCTCGACCGGGAGCGGGTGCGGGCGCGAATGGCCGCCGCCGATGCCGATTCCGACGCCAACCTGGCGCACTATGAACAGACGATCCTTCTGGCGCTGGAGGAGACCGAGACGGCGCTCGCCCGCTACGCACAGGCGCTGCGCGAGCGCGAACACCTGGTCGATGCCGCCGAGGCCAGCGCCGAGGCGGCCCGGCAGGCGCGGGTTCGCTTCGACGTCGGGGTCATCGACTTCCTGCAGGTCATCGACGCCGAGCGCTCGCTGCTGGAAGCGGAGGACAGCCTGGCGCGCAGCCATACGCGATCGGCTACGGCACTGGTGGGACTCTACCGAGCGCTGGCGGGTGGATGGTCCCTGCGCGAGTCGGCCTGAGGCTCAGGCGAAACTTTGTGGTCTGGCCAGGGGCTGAGCCCCTGGCCAGTGACACGTCATGACACCAGGGCGGGAGCGTGAAAAGAGGCGGAGGAGGGGGCCTGTAATTTCGGCTCATCGGGCTTTGCCATGCTTAGCTGGGCATTGCTTTCGTGAAATGTGAACTCGTTGATGGAGGCCATGAGCGACGTTGCCACTTGTGCCAGGTGTTCGGCCAGTCGATGGGCGTCTTCCAGTGAGTGTGCCGAGCGCTGGATCGAAGACTGCATCTCGCCGACGCTTGCGTCGAGGTCCTCAATGCCAAGGTGTTGCTGGGAGGTGGCATGGTCGATTTCGGCGAGGCGTGAGGCCACCTCCTGGAACGTTTTCATGACTTGTTGCATGGTCTGGTCGACATCCTGGGTCTGTTGTACGCCGCTGCGTACGCCTGTTTCAGTCTGTTGTACGCGCTCGCGGATCCTGCCGGCGGTTTCGCTGGTTCGTTGCGCCAGCGTGCGAACCTCGCTTGCCACCACGGCAAAACCACGGCCATGCTCGCCGGCCCGCGCAGCCTCTACGGAGGCATTCAGCGCCAGCAGGTTGGTCTGAAAGGTAATATTGTCGATCTCGCCCAGCAGGCTGGCAATGTTCCTGGCGTTCTCCTCCAGCAGTTGCATTGCGTCGCGCAGTGAGGCGGCCTTTGCCCCACCGCTCTTGGCGGCGAGCTCGGCCTCGCTGGCCAGCTGTCTGGCCTGGGAGGTTTTCTCGGCACTTTCACGGGTGGTTGTTGCCAGCTGTGTGGCTGCAGCGGAAACGCGCTCCACCTGGGCCGTATTGTGACTTGCCTGGCTTCGCACGCTGTCGTGCGCCTTGAACAACCCGTCACCCAGCGTATTGACCTGCTTTGCCGCCTCACGCGCTACGCCTAGGGTGCCGGTCAGCTTCTGCTGCATGTTGCCGATGGAAGCAATGGCGGGTCGCGTCAGTTGCTCGCTGGAAAGCGACATATCCAGCCGGCCTTCGCTGGCGGCTTCGGCAAATTCGCAGACCGTCAGGCTATCGTCCACCATGTGACGCAGCTCACGGGCCAGAAAGCCAAGCACCACGACCTGGGCCACCACGGCGCCGGCATGCATCAGCAGACAGGCAATGAGGCTGGCTTCTTCCCCGTGGCTGCCGACGCTCTGGTAGAGGTGGACATGCCCGCCATATTGCAGCCAGGTGAAGAGCGCATGGTGTACGGCGATGACCAGACCACCGAAAGCAATGACTCGCCAGTCGCTATATAGGATGAGTACTGCCAGCATGATGAAGATGCTGAAGTGCGCCTCGATCATGCCGCTGCTCTGTTCGATCAATACTATCGACAGGCCCATGAACAGGGCTGCCTTGATAAAGCCATTGACGATATGACCGGGCAGCTTCCATTGCACCAGGGCGGCCAGCGGGAAGGCGGTCACTGCAAATATCACCGCAAGGCCAAGTGTACCGGTGGCAAGCCCGACGGCCAGGCACAGCAACAGGTGGGCAAAGGCGGGCAGCCACATCAACTGATCGGTGCGTTGATGATGGCGCTGGATGGTAAAGGCTGGCTGAGACATCGGGATCCCTCTGGCGGTGCGAGTCAGCATTAGCGATTCATTGTATATTGATTCTTTGGTGTACAGGATCCGTACAATGACGCGTTAATTTCTCTATCGGCCAGGATGAGGCCAACTTTAGCGCTGGCCGACATGCAGCGCATCGCCGAGGTCGACGGTTCGGGCGTCTCACAGCTGCCAGATATCGGGATGCCCCGCCTTGAGCACGCCCTGATCGTCCCAGTCGTTCCAGCCGGCGAAGGAGATCGGCGCCTCATTGTCGAGCCCTTCCAGCCGTTGCGCCCAGGCTGCCTTCTCGGCCTCCAGGCGCTGGCGGAATGTCGCCTCCGCTTCGTAGCTCAACCCGCCGCCCTGAACGCCGTAGGTGACCTGGGGGGGCAGCACGCTGACACCGAGGTAGTAGAGCGAATAGTGGATCGGCCACAGCAGCGTCACGATATGGCCGCTGCGACCGTGTCGGGTGAAGGTGGGCGCCGGGGCGCCGGTGGTCACCGAGAGCATCACGCGCTTCTCCAAAAAGCGCCCGCGGTCGTAGCGCATCCGGCCGGAGTAGAGCCCGCCGTAGACGAACACCCGGTCGAACCAGCCCTTGAGCATGGCCGGCTGGGCGTGCCACCACAGCGGGAACTGCAGGATCACCAGGTCGGCGCGCTCGAGCCGCTCGATCTCGCGCTGCACGTCGGCGGGTAGGGTGCCGCTCTCGAAGGCGTGGCGCTGCTCGGTGAGCGGAAAGAAGGTATCGGGTTCGCAGCGCCCGGGGTAGTGCGCTGCTCCCTCCACCGGATCGAAGCCTTCGGCGTAGAGGTCCGAGACCTCGACGCTGTAACCCTGGCGCTGCAGGGTGTCGACGGCGACATCTTTCAGGGCGCCGTTGAAGGAGTAGGGCTCA
The DNA here is from genome assembly GCF_019915905.1 of Halomonas sp. ANAO-440. Classification (NCBI taxonomy): domain Bacteria; kingdom Pseudomonadati; phylum Pseudomonadota; class Gammaproteobacteria; order Oceanospirillales; family Halomonadaceae; genus Halomonas; species Halomonas sp. ANAO-440. The sequence continues at coordinate 60,264 of NZ_JAHXBV010000005.1, forward strand.
GGGTGGCAGAACACGATCAGGGCATGATGGGGGCTATGCATTACAGGGCTCCGGTTCGTTGGCTACGGTGCATGCCCTCAGGCTATGCTGTACGAAGACGAACTGAAATTACCCAGAAATGACAATGAACCTTGCATGAATGAACAGGCTTTGCACTGGGATGACCTGCGGGTGGTCCAGGCCATTGTCGAGGCGGGCTCGCTTTCCGGCGCCGGGCGGCGCCTGGGGGCCAGCCACGCCACGGTGTTCCGGCGGCTGAATGCCATCGAGCGGCGCCTGGGTGTGGCGCTGTTCGAGCGCTCGCGCACGGGCTATGCGGCCACGGCGGCGGGGGAGGACCTGGCGGCTACCGCCGCCCGTGTCGCGGTCGAAGTGCACGGCGCCGAGCGGCGCGTGGCGGGGCGCGACCTGCGTCTCTCCGGCAGCATCCGCGTGACCACAACGGATACGCTGCTGATGGGGCTGCTGTCGCCGATCTTCGCCGATTTCCAGCGCGCCCATGCCGAGATCGTCCTCGAGGTAGCGGTTTCCAACCAGCTGTTCAATCTCTCCCAGCGGGATGCCGACGTGGCGGTGCGGCCGTCGTCGTCACCGCCGGAGCACCTGGTGGGACGGCGGGTCGGCTCCATTGCCCAGGCGATCTATGCCCGTGCCGATAACCACAGCGATGCCTGGGTCGGGCCGGATCGCCACCTGGGCTATGCCGCGCTCGATGGATGGATGGTCAATAACGGCGCGAACCAGCGCTGCCGCTACCGCGTCGACACTCTGCTCGGCATGCTGGCCGCCGCCCGCGACGGGCTCGGCCGCGCCGTGCTGCCCTGCTACCTGGCCGATGCCGAGCCGGTGCTGACGCGCCTCGGCGAGCCGATCCCCGAACTCGCCACCGACCTGTGGCTGCTGACCCACCCCGACCTGCGCCGGGTGGCGCGTATCCGGGCCTTCATGGCTTTCCTGGCCGAGGCCATGACGGGATGCAAGGCCCGGCTTGCAGGCCAACTGGCTCGGCGGGCCTAGTCTTCGGGGAGAGCATAAGCCATCACGCTGTCACCCAGGCTGGTCTCGGCCTGGAAGGCCCCGCCTGCAGCGATCACCACGTACTGACGCCCCTCGTGCATGTAGGTCATCGGTGTCGCCTGGCCGCCGGCCGGCAGGCGCGCCTCCCACAGCATGTCGCCGGTGGTGTTGTTAAAGCCGCGAATATAGTCGTCCATGGTGGCGCCGATGAAGGTCACGCCGCCGGCGGTGGTGATCGGCCCGCCGCTGGTGGGCGCGCCCACGGTCATTTTCAGCCGTGCGGGAATGCCCCAGGGGCCCTGATCGAAGCTGGTGCCGATCGGGCGTGACCAGACCAGTTCGCCGGTGGCGATATCGGTAGCGCTGAGAAAGCCCCAGGGCGGCGCAGCGCAGGGCATGTCCAGCGGCGAGAGCCAGGCGCCGCGCTGTGCCGCTACCGGAGCGCCGAGCATGGGCTGGGCTTCCTGGTCGATGTAGCTGGCACCCTCTTCGCCGATGGGGGCGATATTGTCCATTTCCTCGGCTTCCTCGCGCGGGTAGAGCACCACGCGTGACGGCATACGGTTGTTGTTGACGATCATCAGGTTGTTTTCGAGATCGAAGGTGGCGCTGCCCCAATTGATCCCACCGAGGATGCCCGGGAATTGCAGCATCCCGTCGGGATGATCGAGGGTCGGTGGGGTGAACATGCCTTCGTAGCGCATGCGCTCGAACTGGATTCGGCAGTAGAGATGGTCGAGCGGTGTGGTACCCCAGGTGTACGCGCCGCTAAAGTGCTCGACCTCATGGCCCGGTAGTGAACCGAAGTTGGGCATACTCGGCGAAAAGGGCTGGTGCTCGGCCGCCCAATCGCCCTCGATGGTGCCATGGGGCGCCGGTCGCTCCTCGATGGGCAGCAAGGGCTCGCCGGTTTCCCGATCGAAGACGAACACCTGCCCGTACTTGGTCGCCTGGACCACGGCGGCCCGGGGCCCGTCGTCAGTGGGGAAATCGATCAGCGCGGGCTGGGCGCCTAGGTCATAGTCCCACAGGTCGTGGAGCACCGTGGTGAACTTCCAGCGCACTTCGCCGCTGTCGACCTCCACGGCAACCAGGGTAGAGGTGAATTCGTCCTCTTCGGGGCTGCGGTCGCCACCGTACTGATCGTTAGTGGGATTGCCGGTGGGCAGGTAGACCAGCCCCAGGTCCGCGTCCGCCGAGATCGCCGTCCACACGTTGGGTGTGCCACGGGGATAGACCTCGTCTTCCGGCGGCTGCTGGTCCGGGGTGGTCCAGACCGAGTCCCATGTCCACTGCCATTCGCCGGTGACGGCGTCATAGGCGCGTACAGCACCGGAAGGCGCATCGCGGCGCTGGTTGTCGGTGACCTGATGGCCCACCACGACGATGCCGTTCACTACGGTCGGCCCTGAGGTGTTGGAGAGCAGCCCCAGCGCCTGCGGGTCCATGCGGTCGTTGAGATCCACCGTACCGTTGTCGCCGAAGCTGCTGCAGATCGATCCGTCCTCGGCGTCCAGTGCCATCAGGCGACCGTCCAGCGTGCCCAGCAGCAGGCGACGAGGGCACTCTTCCACCGGCTCGGGGGCCTCGAAGTAGGCCACTGCGCGGCAGGTGGTCGAGAAGACATTCTCCTGTGCCTCCACCGCCACTTCCGGGTCGAAGTGCCACTGCTGCCCGCCGGTGCCGGGGTCCAAGGCAAAGACTTGATTACTCTGGGTGCAGACGTAAAGGTTATTTCCGATCTTCAGCGGGGTGTTCTGGAAGGCATAGGGCGCTGCATCGCTGGGCGGCTCGTCGCCGGTATTGAACTCCCAGGCCACCTCCAACTGATCGGCGTTGTGCGGCGTGATCTGGTCGGCCGGCGAGAAGCGCTGGGCCAGGTTGGTGCCGCCGTAGGCAACCCAATCCGTGTCATCCGGGGCATTCTGCTGGGGGATCTCCTCGGCGGCCAGCGTGGTGGGAGCATCGGGGCCGGAGTCAAAGATGAGCCACAGCACCGCCCCGGCGTAGCCGACGATGATCAGCACGCCGAGCAGCGGGCCGGCGTAGGGCAGGGGAGGCTGGTAATAGCCGCGGCGATACAACACGGGCAGCAACAACAGGGCGACAGCCAGCAGACCGGCCATGAGCCCGGTACGTGCCAGCAGGTCGATATGCCAGACCGGCATCCAGCCCTTGCCCGCAATTTCCCACAGCGACCAGAGAAAGGTACCCGCCACGGTAGCGGCATAGACCCACACCCCCGCTGGCAAACCCAGCATGAGCATGACGGAAGCCACCAGCGTGGCAATGCCGGCCAGGAGAAAATAGAACGTTCCGCCGAGATAGATCAGATAAGCGCCACCCAGCGACATGGCCAGACCGAGCAGCAGCAGAACGTAGGCGAGAATGGTGACGGCCCAGCCGGCCGCTCCTCGTGAGGAATGCACATCCATGGCAATACCTGTGGCTCAGGGGCGAGAGGGTCGGGTCCGCTTGAAGGCTTGCCTAAAAGCTAGGCCACATCGGTGGCGGGCGCCATGAACGAAAACAGCGGCTGCACTGCTTCAGCGTGAATGGCCGGGTAATGAACGAGTGCTTTTGGTGCCCCGGCCTTCGCTGTGTTGAACTGGTCTCATGGCATCTTGATATATAGCGACGGAAAGGAGTGCAGAGATGAAGGTCGTTACCCTACAGAGCCCCGGCGGGCTGGACCAGCTACAAGTCAGCGAGCGGGAGGCGCCCGGCGAGCCGGGGCCGGGTGAGATTCGCGTGCGTGTACATGCCAGCTCCCTCAACTTCCACGACTACGGTGTGGCGTCCGGCATGATCCCCACCGAGGACGGTCGCATCCCCATGTCAGATGGGGCGGGCGTGGTCGAGGCGGTCGGCGAAGGTGTCGATGAGTTCGCCGTGGGCGATGCGGTCGTCTCCACCTTCTTTCCCTACTGGCTCGATGGTCCGGCGCGGGTCGGCGACTTCAAGACCACGCCTGGCGACGGCGTCGACGGCTATGCCCGTGAGCGGGTGATCCGCCCAACCACCTGGTTCACCCACGCACCCAGCGGCTACAGCCACGAAGAGGCTGCCACCCTGACTACCGCGGGGCTCACCGCCTGGCGTGCGCTGGTGGTGGACGGCAACCTCAAGGCGGGCGATACCGTGCTCACCCTGGGCACCGGCGGCGTCTCGATCTTCGCCTTGCAGTTCGCCAAGGCCATGGGCGCGCGGGTGATTTCCACCTCTTCTTCGGATGAGAAGATTGAAAAGCTCAAGGAGCTAGGCGCCGACCACACCCTTAACTACAAGGCAGAGCCTGAGTGGGGCAAAACGGTGAAGGCACTGACCGATGGCCAGGGCGTCGATCACGTGATCGAGGTGGGCGGCCCCGGCACCTTGCCGCAATCCATCGATGCCGTGCGCATCGGCGGTCACATTTCGCTGATAGGGGTGCTGACCGGTCGCGGTGGCGAGATTCCCACGGCCAAGCTGATGGCCAAGCAGGCGCGCCTGCAGGGGCTGATCGTCGGCAGTCGTATCCACCAGCAGGAGATGGTGCGCGGCATCGAGGCCAGCGGTGTGCGCCCCATCATCGACAGCACCTTCGGGCTTGAGGAGATAGCCGACGCCTTCCGTCACGAGGAGGCGGGGCGCCACTTCGGCAAGATCTGTCTTACCTACTGATGATGGGATAGGTGTTCGGGGCAGCGCCGCATCGCTGCGCCGTGTGTCGCGAAAGGCTAGCCGCTTTCGCTACAGGTTAATTTCATCGGGGACAGTTGCTAGGGCGAGATGCGGTTTTGCTCTGGCGTGTGTCTGCTGTTAGCGTGGGTAAACAGAAGAATCAGATATTGGAGCAAGCAACATGGATTCAGCCGTCAATACCATCGTCGGCCAGTCGCTGGTCATGCAGCAGGCTCAGGCCGCGCAGCAGGTACAGCTGGAGGTCTACAAGGAAGCCCTGGACATGCAGAAGGACCAGGTTGCCGCCCTGATGGCTTCGGCTTCGGTGGCACCGCAGTTGGCCAATGATGGCATGGTGGGCACCCACATCAACACTTACGCCTAGGCTTGACCGAATAGTTTCTGCGCTTGGCCATACGGCGTTAAATTAAGCTCAAGTCTATCGCTGTAGTGCCCACTTCACCGCTTCCTCGGCGTGAATGGCTGCGGTGTCGTAGAGCGGCACCGCGGTATGGCTCTGCTGCACCAGCAGGGCGATTTCGGTACAGCCGAGGATTACCGCCTCGGCGCCCTGCTCGTGTAGCGACTCGATGATTTCCAGGTAGCGCTGCCGCGACGCCTCCTTGACTTGGCCCAGGCACAGCTCGTGAAAGATCACCTCGTGAACCTGGTCACGCTGAGCCTCGTCGGGCACCAGCACCTCGATGCCGAAGCCCTCAGTGATGCGCCCCTTGTAGAACTCCTGCTCCATGGTGAAGCGGGTGCCGAGCAGGCCGACGCGGCTAATGCCGTCGGTGGCCAGGCGCTGTGCCGTGGCGTCGGCGATGTGCAGCAGCGGAATCGAGACCGCTTTGGCGACCTGCGGGGCGACCTTGTGCATGGTGTTGGTGCCGATCAGCAGGAAATCCGCACCGCCGGCCTCCACGCTGCGGGCAGCCTGGCTGAGGATCTCGGCGGTGGCGTCCCAGTCGCCGGCGTGCTGTAGCCGCTCGATCTCGGCGAAGTCGACGCTGTACAGGCACAGCTTGGCCGAGTGCAGCCCGCCCAGGGCAGCTCTAACGCCCTCGTTGAGCGCGCGGTAGTAGCTGGCGGTGGATTCCCAGCTCATGCCGCCGAGCAGGCCGATGGTCTTCATGGTCATGCGCTCCCTCATGTTGTCGTTTATTCCATAACTGTCATACGGCGCCGCCTATGTCTCGTACTCGTCGTGGCGGCGGTTCCAGACGTACGGTGGCGTTTGCGGCCAGCCCGCCGGTGAGTCCTCCCAGCTCTCCTGGCGACCGTAGGGCGTCAGGTCCAGATAGGTCCACAGGCTGCCGAGGTATTCCACGCCGCGTTTGCCGCTGAAGTAGGTCCGATAGATACGTTCGTCGTCGGTCAGAAAGACGCTGATGCCATGTCGCTCGCCGCGATCGGTGTCGGGAGCATGGCAATTGCAGCTCGTCACGCCCATGTCCTGGTTGAAGTCGCTGCCGAGCGACGAGTACCACGTCGGGTGCTGCCAACCCATGCGGGCCTGATAGCGTAGAAGCTTTTCCCGCGGTGCACGGGAGACCAGCACCAGCGTGGTGTCACGGGCGTGCAGGTGGGCGGGGTGGGTCATGGCGTCCACCACCCAGGAACAGCCGTCGCAGCCGGCCTCCCAGTCGGGGCCGAACATGAAATGGTAGACGATCAGCTGGCGGCGCCCCTCGAACAGGTCGAGCAGGGTAGTTTTACCCTGTGGCCCGTCGAACACGTAGTCAGCGCTCACCTCGACCATTGGCAGGCGGCGGCGGGCGGCATTGAGCCTGTCGCGTTCCCTTGTGTGAGCCTTCTCGCGGGCGATTTGCGCTTCCAGGGCGGCGCGCCATTCGCTTTCGGAAACGATCGGAGGCAGGGGCGAGGTCGTCATCGTGCCGCTCCTTCATGCCAGGTTGAGCTGCCACGATACGCCGAAGCGGTCGTTGAGCCAGGTGAAGCGCGTGCTGAAGCCGTAGTCGTCGGGTGGCATCAGCGTCTTGCCCTGTTCCGACAGCTGCTCGAGAAGCCGCTCGAATTCTCCAGTGCTTTCGCACTCGACGAACAGGGATATCGAAGGCGTAAACGTGAAGTCGTGCTTTACCGGGCTGTCGATGCAGGTGTAGCGCCTGCCCGCCATGGTGAATTCGGCCTGCTTGACGCTGCCTTCCGACCCTGGCTCGCCAGGGCCATAGCGCTCGAGCCGGACGATCTCGGCCTCCTCGAACAGCGAGACATAGAACCTGATGGCCTGCTCGGCGTTGCCGTCGAACATCAGCTGTGGGGTGACATGATGCGGCATCGGTACTCCTCCTCCAGGCGCTCGAACGTGGGCCAGAAAGGGGCGGGGCGGCGGCCCTCCAGCACGCCTTCCAGAACGGTGAGGTGGGTATGCCAGCCACTGGCCACGTTGACCATGGTGTCGTCATCGGCGAGGCGACGATGGGTCACCACCAGGCGTACCTGATCGCCGGCCTCGCTGAGTTCGAAGGTCACCTCCGACGGGGCTTCGCTGCCTCCGCCCCAGGTCCAGGCAAGCACGTGGGGTGGCTCGCAGCGCAGCACCTGGTGATGCGTCGTGAAGCTGCCGTCGTAGCGGCGAAACCGCTCACTTGGTGGCGTCCTGTCGGGTGTCAGTTCGGTATTGTGGAAGTGCAGAGTGAAGGCGCTGCCTGCACGCGGTTCCATGGCACCGGGAGCGAGCCACTGGCCACGCTTGTCGGATTCTGTGAGATAGGCCCACACGCGCTCGATGGGCCCCGGCAGCAGGCGCTCGAAGCGGATGCTGTCCTCGGCGATTGGCCGGCCGTGGTTAGCGTCGTTCATCTGCCTTTCCCTCCTCTGGCGGCTTGCCATCCGGTGCAGCCTTCATCGCCGCTTCCAGCGCATTCAGGCGCTGGCTCCAGAAGCCTTCGTAGAAGCTTAGCCACTGTTCCGCCGCCGCCAACGGCTGCGTTTGCAGCCGGCAGTAGTGGGCGCGTCCTTCGATGCGCCGCTCTACCAGCCCTGCCTGCTCCAGCACGCGTACGTGCTTGGAAACGGCAGCCAGTGACATGGGGAACGGCTCGGCCAGCTCGCCGACCTTGCGCTCACCGGCTGCCAGCCGCTCCAGCAGCAGGCGGCGGGTGGGGTCGGCCAGGGCGTGGAAGACCCGGTCCAGATGTGTTTCATTATATTCAACCATATGGTTTATATAGTGGCTTGACGATGTCTTTTCAACCATATGGTTGAACATTGCTAGAAGCGCGTATCGCTTATGGCAGGCATTACTACTTCCTTGACGTAGGAGCTCGGCGACAGCGTCAGCAGGGTGCGAACCAAATGCACCACGTCGTGCATGGGAATTAGCTCGCCGTCGCCGCGCCGTGCCGCGCGCTCGAGAGGCACGGCCAGGTCATCTTCGGTATTGAGATGACCGAGCTGCAGGCAAGTGACCGCCAGGCCCTGGTCACGAAAGCCCTCGCGCAGTGCCTCGGCGATGCCGCGCAGGGCGAACTTGGTGGCGCTGAAGGTGACCTCCGGCCTGCCATGGCCGGGCAGGGCGGAGGTCGAGCCGGTGAGGATGATGCGCGGGGAGACGGAGCGCAGCAGCGCGGGAAGCAGCGCCTGAACCAGCAGGATCGCCCCGCTGACATTGACCGTGACCATGCGCTGGATCTCCGCCGGGCTGTCTTCCAGGAAGCGGTAGTCCGGCTCGAAGGCTCGGCTTTCCCACAGCCCCAGGTTGTAGATCAGCACGTCCACGCCGTTCTCCGTCACGGACTCGGCCACGCTGGCGGCGGCCCGTTCGGGTGATGCAAGGTCGGCGGCAATCCACTCGATTTCGATGCCGGTGCGCTCGGGCAGCCTCGTCGGTACGCGGCGTGACACGCCGATCAGGTGATCGCCACCATCGCCCAGCCCTTCGACGAAGGCCCGGCCCAGGCCCTGGCTCGCTCCCACGATCATGATGCGCATGCTTCTTTCCTCGCTGTAGTGACGTTGCCAGTACCGTAAGACCTCAAGTGCAGATGAGGTCAAGTCGCAAGCGTCCAAGCATCGCTGTTCAGTGCTACCTCCGTTGTGCGGCCTTGCGACTTGCCCGACGCTTCTCCAGCGTCTGCTCGGCGTCTTCCTTCAGCGGCAGGCGCGAGGCCCACAGGATGTCGTCGCGGCGGTGGTTCATGTCTTCGAGCATGTGATCGTCCTTGGCCAGCAGCGGCATGAAACGCTGGCGGAACTGCCGCCGGCGCCGGTATTCCCACCACTTGGTTTCGAGCTTGTGGATCAATCCCAGCGGAGGCATGGCCGGCATGAAGAAATCCGGCTGGGGCGGTGGGGTGGGGCGCTTCTCGGCCACCGAGTTGGGCTGGCGAAGCGGTTCGTACTGGCTCATGTCGCACCTCCTGGCAGGCAGCCGCCATATGGGACGGTTGCCATGCACTCTTATGGATTAAGGGAGGGTCGCGACCTCTGGGGATAGCTTGGCTTGACGGGTTTGATCAGGCAAACGAAAAGGTCTACATTGTGCTATAAGAAAAATTGAAAGGTTTCATCATGACAGCTGCCACCCTGCCGAACGGTAATAGCGCCCTGCCGCTGCTCGACTCGGATGTACTGCGCACCTTCGTCGCCATTGCCGAATGCGGCAGCTTCACCCGAGCCGCCCGCCAGGTGTTTCGCACGCCCTCGGCGCTCAGCATGCAGATCAAGCGCCTGGAAGAGACGCTGGGCCAGGCGCTATTCGTACGCGAGGCCCGTCAGGTCAGACTCACGCCGGAAGGGGAGATACTGCTCGGCTACGGGCGGCGTCTGCTCAGGCTCAATGAGGAAGCGGTGACCCAGTTTCTGTCCCCTTCCTTGGAAGGGCGCATCGGTTTCGGCACGACCGATGATGTGGGCACACGAATCCTGCCAGGCGTGCTGGGTCAGTTCGCCCGCTCGCACCCGGCTGTGCAGGTCGATGTGGTCGTGGGCAGCAGTCGGGAGATGCTCGCCCGCCTGGACGCTGGCGACCTTGACCTGGTGTTGGTTACCGCCGGCAATCCGGGGCAGGAAGTACGCGGCGAGATCGTGCACAGCGAGGCGCTGGTATGGGCGGGGCGGGAAGGCGGCATCGCTGCACAGCGCTCGCCGCTACCGGTAGCCCTGGCCCATCATGGCTGTGCCTGGCGGGGGATGGCTCTCGACGCGCTGGACCATGCCGGGATGAGCTATCGGATCGCATATACCTGCGAGCATTGTGCCGGCCATGAGGCAGCCATGCTCGCCGACCTGGCCGTGTCGCCTTTTCCGCTCAGCTTGATCCGCCCACCGTTGAGACGGATCGACTCGAGCCTGCTTCCGCCGCTGGGTGACTACCAATTGGAGCTGGTCAAACGACCCGGTGCCGGTCAGGCCAGTGAGGCTCTGGTGGGGTATGTGATGGACGCCTTCCGCAAGACCTGAGCGTTCTCCCGTGGGTTGCCCTCAGTCGGCGGAGGCGACGTCAGGTCGGTAGAAGATGAAGGCCTCGGTTTCGATAGTGACCAGGAACTCGTTCGCCCAGTGGGGATGCACGGTGCGGTCGTGGAAATAGAGCGCTCCGTCCGTGTGGTCGGGTAGCTCCTGATTGAGAGCCAGGCGCGCCACTTCCTTGGCCACTTCGTAGGCGTCGTCCTCCACCACTTCATCGGGTCGGCCGTCACACCACCAGGAAAACTGGCAGGGGGGCTGCTCGGAGCCCTGTTTCACCACGTCGCAGATGGTGTTGGGGAAGGCCTCGCCAGCGAGCCGGTTCATCACCACATTGGCCACCGATTCCATATCGTGCCCCGGCACGCCCTTGGCTTCCCAATAGATGGTACGTGCCAGGCAGGTCAGCGGCTCCTCCAGTGGGTCGCTGCCCTTCGGATCCACCAGTTGCGCTTCCTGCTCACTGATCGATTCGACTGGCTCGTTCACCTCTACATCGGGAGCCACGACCTGTTCCAGTACCTCGGCCTTGCGTACGGCTTCTTCGGCTTGCTCCCCGGGGTCGGCCAGCGCTGCCTCGATGGGCAGTATCATGAGTAGCCAGCCGGCCAGCAGGGGTGGGCGCATGGTCTAACCTTCGTGTGTTATTTCATCAGGACCCGGCACTCCAGCGTCTTTAACGCCAAGATCGGGTAACGAGTATAGTGCCCTGGCTGCCCTGGCCCACCGCGACGGCGTATGGTTTTTATCCTACGGAGGGGAAGAGGCGGCGTGGCACCCACCACAGGAAGAACGCCATGCCGATCAGCTCGACCAGTGACTGGAACACGATGGCCACCACCGCCAGCTCATAGGAGGCGGGCAGGGAAAGTGCCAGGGGCAGCACGACGAAGGAGTTGCGCGTCCCCAGGCTGAAGGCAAGCACTCGCCCTTGGGCATTGGGAAGTTCGAATACTCGCGCCAACAGTCGAGCCAGCAGTGCAGCGGTGATCAGAAAACCGACAAAGGCCAGCAGTAAGCCGCCAAGCAGTGACAAGGAGCCTGCAACTACGCTCACCTGAGAGGTAGCAATGCTGAATACCACCAGGGCCAGCAGGGGCACCGGAAGCCAGGCTAGCCGCTCGATGTGCCGTGTCCGGGCGCGGTGGTGCTGCGTCCATTTCTGGGTGGCGAATGCCAGCAGCAAAGGCAGCAGAATCAGCCCCGCAAAGGCCATCAGCAGCTCGCGTTGTACCACGGCGACCAGCAGGCTCTGATCGAGGAACAGCCAGAGGTAAAAGGGCAGCAGCGCAAGCTGAAGCAGCAGGCTGATCGGCGAGAAGGCAATGGCATACTGCGCCCTGCCGCCGCCCAGATGGGAAAAGGTAATGAACCAGTCCGTGCAGGGCACCAGCAGCACCAGCAGCATGCCCAGGCGAACCGCCGGCTGGTTGGCGAAAAGGCTCGCCAACCCCCAGGCGACGAGGGGCAGAAGAACGAAATTGCCGACCACCGCTGCGGCAAGAAAGCGTGTGTCACGCCATGCGGCGCGCAGCTGCGTCAGCGGTACCTGGGTGAAGGTGACGTAGAGCAGTACACCCAACAGCGGCCACAGCAGCGCTTCCAGCATGCCAACATGTCCCGGGAGAACCGTGCCCAGGGCCAGGCCCATGGCGATGGCCGTCATGTAGACCAGCACTTGATACTTTTCGAGCGACTGGCGTGTCAATCTGATGGGCTCCCTGGCAGTGGCGACTCAGCATTGCGCAGTTGCTTCATGCCTGTAAAGACAACGTGACCAAGGAAAAACCGGAGCTCAGCCATGATCACCCTGCATCACTGCGTCAGCGCCCGCTCGTTTCGCCCTCTGTGGCTGCTCGAGGAGCTCGGAACTCCCTACGAACTGGTGATGCATGCTTTTCCACCCCGGGTACGCAACGAATCCTTTCTCAAGATCAACCCGTTGGGTACAGTGCCGGCGCTGTTCGATGGAGAGGTGGCCATGACCGAGTCGGCGGCCATCTGCCAGTACCTTGCGGGACGCTATCCCGAAGCGGGCCTGGCGGTGGGGCAGGACGAGCCCGCCTACGGCGACTACCTCAACTTCCTGCATTTCGGCGAGGCGACGCTGACCTTTCCCCAGACCCTGGTGCTACGCTACGGTCGCTTCGAGTCTGAGCAGCGCCGGTCACCCCAAGTGGTGGAAGACTACTCGCGCTGGTTCCTCTCCCGCCTGCGCACCCTGGAACCGCGCCTGGAGCGTGACGCCTTCCTTTGCGCCGGGCGTTTCACCGCGGCTGACGTGTCTGTTGGCTATGCATTACTGCTGGCCAGCCACATCGGTCTGGACGAGCGTTTCAAGCCCGCCGTGGCGGATTACTGGCAGCGACTGCAAGCGCGCGAGGCCTTTGCGCGAGCCAAGTCTGCCGAGCGAGAGGCGGCCTTGGCCCAGGGCGTTTCTCCCAAGGCATCAATGGAGGAGGGCTAGCTAGGCCACTCGCGCCGCCAGGGTCAATACCCGGGCTGTCAGCGTGGTCGTGTCGAGGATCAGCATGGCTTCCTGCTCATCATCCAGGCTGGCGGTTCGCTTGCCGCGGTCGATCCAGGCCGCTGAGCGGCCTCCGCCTGTTTCTCCGTCGCAAGGCCCTACGCAGTTGGCCATCAGGATCGTCATGGTGCGCTCGCGGGCGAAGGTGGCGTAACAGGCATGGGCCTCGTCCATTCCTGGCGCCAACTTGGCCACGCTGGCCAGGTAGACGTCCGCACCCAGGCTTGCCGCCGTGGCGACATGATCGGGCTGCAGCGATTCGTAGCAGACCGCCAGGGCCAGGCGGTGTTCGCGGGTCTCGATCAACAGCGGCTTCTCGCCGGCCGAGAAGTAGGGCAGCTCATCCTCGTGCAGCCGCTGCTTGGCATAGGCGTGGCGCCCCGTGTGGGGCTGAAACACCACCATGCCGATCCGTGGCTTCGTCGAGGAGACCAGCGGCAGCCCCACGCCGATTACGATTCCATGGGTATCGCTCAGGCGCTGGAATACGTCCAGGATCGGGTCCTCTTCGTGTGTGGCCAAGCCCTTGGCCAGCGCGGGCTCGTAGCCGGTCAGCGAGAGCTCGGGAAAGAAGATCAGCTCGGTGTCGTGCGATGCCGCCAGCTCGACGAACTCGGTGTGGCGTGCCACGTTCCCTTCGATATCGCCCGTTGTCGAGGCATACTGCACGGCACACAGCTTCATCGGCCCGCTCCCTCTCGCCTGGCTTTCCAGTAAGCGTAAGCCATTTTGCGAATCCCCCCTAGTGGTCGACCATCAATGGCCGCAAGCCCCAGGCCTATCAGCCCCATGCCGGCCAGATGGCGCCATTCCAGCCGCTCGCCCAACACGAAGATGCCCAGCAAAATGGCGCTGGCCGGGATCAGGAAAGTGACCAGCAGCAGGTTTGTCGCTCCTGCACTTGCCAGCAGGCGGAAGTAGATGAGGTAGGCCAAGGTGGTGGAGAGCAGCGCCAGGCCGAACACCGCCGACCAGGTTTCCAGCCCCGGCCAGGGTTGCTGCCAGAAGCGCTCCATCACCAGGGCCATGGGCATAAGGACCAGCGCCGATGCCGTTACCTGTCCACAGGCGGCAACCAGAGGCGAGCAACCCAATGCACCAAAGCGCCGCCCGAACACCCCGGCAAAGGCATAGGAGAGGGCGCCGGCCAGCACCGCAAGCTGCGCCCATGAGCGGCCGGTGGCGCCCTCGTTAACGTCGGCGCCCAGCATGTACACCACACCGGCAAAACCGATTGCCACGCCCGCAAGGCGCGCCGGGGTGAGAGGCTCGTCACGGGTCAGGAAGTGCGCCACAACGATGGTAAAGAAGGGCGTGGTGGCGTTGAGAATCGACGCCAGACCACTGGCGATATGCCCCTGGCCCCAGGCGATCAGGCTGAAGGGGATCATGTTGTTGAGTAGGCCCATGCCGAAGAAGGCCATCCACAGCCGCGAGTCGCGCGGCATGCGCTGTCCCAGCAGCAGAATCAGCGCATGCAGCGCCAGTGCCGCCAGTCCCACGCGCAGGGCCACGATGGTGAGTGGCCCCAGCTCCGTGACCGCCACTCCGACAAAAAAGAAGGAGCCGCCCCACAGCACTGACAAGGCCAGCAACAAGACCCATTCCGTGAGCCCCATGGTTCGATCGATCGTCTTCATCGCTGCCACTCCGGTTGGTAGACGTTGCCAACCTATGGCAGCGGGGCGATGAGGGAACTCCGCTTCTTGCGCTGGAAGTCAGGGTCAGGCGTTGGCCAACGGCCTGGAAGCCGTTTCTACAGCGCTCGCGATTGGAATAAGCGCCGTTTAGCTTTTCCACTTCAAGAGTATTAATGATACTTGGGGCCATGCGCATGGGGTCTGGGTTCTGCGCGTTCTTTTATCACTCACCATACGGCTCATCTGACCGAGGTGCATTGGGCGCCTGTACATCCAGCGATTGCCGATACTTGATACAGCCCTTGATGAATTCTGGCCATTCCGGTACCACGGGAATCGGATCGGTCTTGTCGGGCAGCAACCCCCACATGGCAGGATGATGCCAGCAGAGATCGTGTCCGCTGCAGTCGCGGTGTTCGCGGATGCCCTGGCGTAGCCGCTTGGCCACTTCAATCAGTTCTTCGCGGGTCATCTGTTCGAGGTCTTCGTCCATCGTTGCCTCCTCGATTTTTGGCGGAGTGAATGGAAGGCAATGTGAAAGATGCCTGCTTGTGTATGTGTGCTCACTCATGCTGCAGGATATTGACGAGCTTGCCGAACGGGTCGCGGGCATAGAACCGTCGCACGCCCCAGGGTTCGCTGACAGGGCCGTACTCAATGGGCACGTACGCCTTCTCGCAGCGAGCCAGCGCCGCTTCGAGATCGTCGACTTCGATGGAGAGATCGGGAACCGGCGTGCCGGAGCCACCCTCGGTGCCGAAGCTCAACTGTACGGTCATCTTTTCATCAGAGCCGTATGTCCGAAACCAGCCGTGATCCATGAGCAGCTCAAGGCCCAGGATTTCCCCATAGAAGGCTGCAGCCTTGTCGATATCCGATGTCGCCGTGTTGGCCATGATGCGTTTGACTTTCATGGGTCACCCAATTTTTGATTTGTTCTGGCTTCAGAAATTACTTTTTGGCAAAGCCCTTCTCAGTAGTGCTAGGCGCTTCGGTCGGGAGATGTTTAAACGTAGACGTCGTTCTTGTTACCTGCCAAATAACCAGGCTAAGTTCCACCTTGGAGCGCCAAGTTTAATTGTTTATTCAGCTGTCGTGATCAATCGGCCATTACTACGGTGATAAGTGATGTCAGTCCTGTTCTCTCCCTCTTTTTCAAACCACAATGTCAGGCAACGACATGAACCCAAGGAGCTTCCCATGAGCGGCACTCTCTATCGCCTGGCGGCTTTTACCGATGCCCCCAGCGGCGGCAACCCCGCCGGGGTGTGGCTGGGGGATGCGCTGCCCGAGCCGGCCGAGATGCAGCGTATCGCTGCAGAGGTGGGCTATTCCGAAACCGCTTTCATCGCGCCGGCCGATGGTGAGCGGCGCACGGTTCGCTACTACAGCCCCGAGGCGGAGGTGAGCTTCTGCGGCCATGCCACGGTGGCCGGCGGCGTGCAGATGGGCCGGTTGAGCGGGGCGGGCAGCTACCTGCTCGATACGGTGGTGGGCGAGGTGAGCGTCACTGTCGACCAGGTGGAAGGGGAGTGGCAGGCTTCGCTGGTATCGGTCGCGCCGGAGTATCGCCCCGCCGAGCCTGAATTGGTCGAGTCGGTGTGCGAACTGCTTGGCTGGCAGGCGGACGAACTCGATCTCGAGATTCCGCCGGCACGGGCCTACGCCGGGGCCTGGCACCTGGTGCTGGCATGCAAGACGCAGCAGCGCCTCGAACGGCTCGAGTACGATTTCGAGCGTCTCAAGGCGCTGATGCTGCGTGAAGGGCTGACCACGCTGCAGTTGGTATGGCGCGAGAGTGAAGGGCACTTCCACGCCCGTGACCCGTTCCCGGTGGGCGGTGTGGTGGAAGACCCCGCCACCGGTGCCGCCGCCGCGGCGCTGGGTGGCTACCTGCGCGATGCCGGCCTGCTACAGGCGCCTGCCCAGCTGACGATCCGGCAGGGCGAGGCCATGGGCCGGCCCAGCCGCCTGCAGGTGTATGTCCCGCTTACTGGCGGCATCGTCGTCACCGGCCAGGCGGTGGGGCTGGAGCATTGAGCCGGGGCCGCAGAGCCAAGCAGGGCCTTGTTGTCGGCGAACGGCTCAAGGCCTGAGCACCCAGTAGTCGTTCTGGATATCGTGGGGCAACTGATGCACCTCGATGTTGCCGAAGCCGGCCTTGCCGAAATACTCCCGTGCTTTCTCCCGGCCCCACATCGTTCCCAGCCCTTCGCCGCCCTGGGCGAGGGAGACGCTCATGCAGTGCATGATCGACAGGGTGTAGAGCAACGTGCCCATGGGGTGGTCGCGGTCGCCGTGGTGGTGGCTTGACGAGTGGATGTCCTGGGCCAGGTAGACGCCATCCTCGCGCAGGGTGCGGCGGACACCCTTGAGCAGGTTCAGCGGGTGGGCCTGGTCATGGATGGCATCGAAGGTGGTAACCAGATCGTAGCGCTGCGCCGGAGCCGTGCGGTCGAAGTCGCTCAGGTCGCGCTCCTCGAAGCGCAGGTTGGCCAGGCCCCGGCGAGCGGCACGCTCCGTCGCCCAGCCGATGGCCTCCTTGGAGAGGTCGTAGCCCATAAACCGGCTGTTGGGGAAGCGTTCGGCGAGCTTCATCAGTGCCAGGCCGCGGCCGCAGCCCAGGTCGAGTACGTCGATGCCCTGCGCCAGCCTGTCCGGCAGCTCCGGTGCCAGGGGCAGGATGGCATCCAACAGCACGGGTAGCACGGTCTGGCCGCTGTCCTGGGCCATGACCTCATGGAAACGGGCATAGCGCGAGTACGGCACGCCGCCACCGTGGCGGAAGCAGGCCAGCACGTCGTCTTCCACCTGGCCCATCAGTGGCAGGTACTGGGAGAACACGGCGAGATTGGCCTCGCCGCCGTCGGTCAGCAGCGTGGCGTGTTCGGGGGGAAGGCGATAGGTCATGGCCTGCGGGTTGTGCTCGACCAGGGCGGCGACCGTCGCGCCGCCCAACCACTCGCGCACGTAGCGCTCATCGAGCTTGGCCTTGGCGGCGAGTTCGCTGCTGGTCACTGGCTCGCCGTCGGCCAGGTGGCCAAGCAGGCCGCTGCGGTGGGCCAATGAGATCAGCTGCAGCATGGCGCCCTCGTTGAGGGCTCGAACAAAGCGGTTCTCGAAGTCGGCGGCGCGGGAGGCGTCGAAGGCGTCGTTAACGGAAGGTTTGGCTTGGGCAGTCATGGCGGTTCTCCTCAGGTCTTGTTGTGTGCATTGGAGTGTCCATTCTGGCGCTCCCGGCTGGGCTACACTGAAGTCCCTACGGACAAAAACCGGCGGTTTCCGCCATGTCGATGCAGAAACCCACCATCGCATTGCTGGCAATTCCTGAAGTGGCGGCTTCCACCCTGTACGGGGTTTACGACGTCTTCGCTGCCGCGGGGCGCGACTGGCCCGCCCTGATCGAGGGCAAGGCCGGTGAGCCGCTATTCGTGCCGCAGGTGGTCGCTCGCACCGGCAGTCGTGAATTGACCATCGCCAATGGCGTGCGCATCGTTCCCGACGCCGGGCTGGATTGGGTGCCCGACGTGGTGTGCATCCCCGAGATCATGCTGCCTCCCGAGGCGGTGCTCGAGGGCCGCTATGCCGAGGAGGTCGAGTGGCTCAAGCGCTGCCATGCCGACGGCACCATCCTGGCGACCGCCTGTTCCGGCGCCCTGTTGCTGGCCGAGTCGGGGCTGCTGCGGGGCGAGGATGCCACTACGCACTGGGCCTACTGCGATGTGCTGGGTCGCTATCCGGATGTGCGGGTGCATCCGCATCGAGCCCTGGTGATCGGCGGCACCGGGAGTCGCCTGGTCATGGCGGGGGGCGGCACCTCCTGGAGCGACCTGGCGCTCTATCTCGTCGCGCGCCTGGCGAGTGTCGACGAGGCGATGCATCTCGCCAAGCTGTTCCTGATCGACTGGCATGCGGCCGGCCAGCTTCCCTTCGCCATGCTGGCGCGCACCCGCCAGGCAGAGGATGCCGTCATCGCGCGCTGCCAGACGTGGATCGCCGAACACTACGACGAACCTTCGCCCGTGGCGTCCTTGATCGAGGTTTCAGGGCTTAGCGAGCGCAGCTTCCATCGTCGCTTCCGCAAGGCCACCGGCCTGACGCCCATGGAGTACGTGCATACCCTGCGCCTGGAAGAGGCCAAGCAGATGCTGGAGACCGAGAAGACGCCGGTGGATGCCATCGCCGAGGCGGTGGGCTATGAGGACGGCGCCTTCTTCGGCCGGCTATTCCGGCGTAAGGTCGGCCTGACCCCGGCCCAGTACCGGCGACGCTTCGGTGGGCTGCGCAAGGCCCTGGTGGGTTGAGTTCTCGCGAGCGGGACATGGCATGTGCTGCTTACAGGTAACGGTGCAGCAATGGAGTGATGATCCTCGACGGCTATTGAGCGAGGCATTTACGGCCGCTATGGGGGCGATAGGACGATGCGGTATTGATATCAACTTAACTTGAGGTATTAGGCTCCGGATATTCGGCCGGCCTTGAATGGACTGGCCAGACATCGCCATCAGCGACGTTGTGTCGCGGGCATAAGGAGTCTTGGAACATGACAGCTACTACTCTTCTGCAATCCGATCTTCACGACACGGCCCAGTGGGAGACATCGCCGCTCGACCTCGACGCCTACCTGGCGCGTATCGACTATCGCGGTTCGCTAGCGCCGACGTTGAATACGCTGCGCGATCTTCAGCGGGCGCATCTCGCGGCGGTGCCCTTCGAAAATCTGGAGATCGCCACCGGCGGCGAGATTCGCCTCGACCTGGAGAGCCTGCAGGACAAGCTGGTGCGGCGGCGGCGCGGTGGCTACTGCCACGAACAGAACACCCTGTTCGCCACAGTGCTGGACCGGCTCGGCTTCGTCGTCGAGGGGCGCAGTGCGCGAATACTGATGGGCGATGCTGCGGACAGGGTGACTCCGCTCGGGCACACGATCCTCAACGTGACCGTGGCGGGGCGTCAGTGGCTGGTCGATGTCGGAGTCGGCAACGTTGGGCCGCGTGAGCCGATATCGCTCGAGGAGGGTATCGAGGCACGCCATGGCCGCTGGGAATACCGTTTGGAGCGCTCACCGCTGGGTTACTGGCTGCTGCTTCACCGCCGCCATGATGGCTGGTTCAATCTCTACCAGTTCAGCGACGAGCCTTACTATCGTGCCGACTTTGAAGAGCAAAACTATCTCGTCTCCCGTCATCCGGCCTCGCCGTTCGTGCGGCGCATCGTGGCCCAGCACAACGGGGCAGAGGAGCGCCTGGCGTTGACCGATCTGGAATTGAAGGTATTTCGTCCGGGTGAGGTGCCGGAACTGCATCGGATCGATGCAGACGCGCTGCCCCAGGTACTGCGCGAGCGGTTCGGACTGGTGCTCGCACCGGAGCAGGAGACCGCGTTGCTGCGGCGGGCCAAGTCGCTCGCCGAGATGTCATCTGAAGGCGAGCAACTCGGTACCTGAGGTCGGCCTTGGCTTGGTGTGCCTTTAAGTGTTACGGCGCCGATCGAGGACGTTTACCGACGAGCCGAATGGCGAGCAGGCTGTGAGCCTGGTGTACTGAGCCGATGGCGTCGGGAGATTCGCGACCAAACAGTCATGCGGGTTGGTAGTTGCCGGCATCGGCGGCAAAGCCGATTGCCAGGCGATTCCAGGCATTGATGGTGCAGATGGCGAGGGTGAGGTCGGTCAGGCCCTTCTCGGAGAAGTGCTTGCGGGTAGCCTCGAACAGCGCCTCGTCGATGCCGCGGCCGGCAATGAGGGTATGGGCCTCGGCCCAGGCCAGGGCGATACGCTCGCGTTCGGTGTAGAAGGGGGTTTCGCGCCAGGCGCTCAGGGCATAGAGCCGCTGTTCGGTTTCACCGGCCTTGCGTGCGTCCTTGGTGTGCATGTCGATGCAGTAGGCGCAGCCGTTGATCTGCGAAACCCGGGTATAGACCAGCGCCAGCAGGCCATCGCCGAGTTCGCCATCTTCCGCTGTCTTTTGAACATGGTTCTGCAGGTCGAGCATGGCCTTGAGACCGGCGGGACTGGCGGAGAAATAATTCATGCGCATGGGTGGGGCTCCAGAAATGAATGGAGTCCCCACCCTAGTCCGGCCGCTAGCGGCAGAATTGTAGTTTTTCGACCTGCTGGATCAGTGCAGCTTCATGCGCGGGCGAATGAAGCGGTTGAGCCCGTCCGAGAGCAGGATCAGCGCGGTCTTGGCCGTGCCATGGATGGCGCGCTGGTGCATGCGATAGAGCGAGGCGTAGAAGAACTTGGCCAGCCGCCCCTCGATAAACAGGCTGCGCGCCGAGGCGCCACGCATCAGGCTGCCGATCGCCTCGAAGTGGGCCAGTGAGATGAGCGAGCCGCGGTCGCGGTAGCGGAACGGCTTGAGCGTGCCGTTCTCGAGCCGGGCGACCAGGTTCTTGTAGAGCCGCTGGGCCTGCTGGTGGGCGGCCTGTGCCCGCGGTGGCACCGTGGAGCCGTCCGGCTGCGGGCAGCTGGCACAGTCGCCGAAGACGAAGATATTGGGGTCATCGATGCTCTGCAGCGTCGGTTCCACCTGGATGCGCTGATTACGGTCCAGCGTGAGCCCGAGTTCGAGCAGCATGTCGGGCGCCTTGATGCCCGCGGCCCACACGTTGAGGTCCGTCTCGATGCGCTGCTCGTCGGCGGTAACGATGGCACCCTCCTCGACGGACACCACCCGGGTGCCGGTATGCACCTGCACGCCTAGGCGTTCAAGCTCGGTACGCACGGCCTCGCGAATGCGCTCGGGCAGTGCCGGGAGTACGTCCGGCGCCGCCTCGATCAGGTGGACTTCAAGGTGGCGGCTGTCCATCTCGGTGAAGCCGTAGCTGTGCAGCATGCGTGAGGCATCGTAGAGTTCCGCCGAGAGCTCTACGCCGGTGGCACCGGCGCCGACGATGCCGACGGTGAGCCGTGGGTGCAGGCGACGTTCGGGGTCGCTATAGCGCAGGAAGGTATTGAGCATGTCGTGGCGGAAGGCTTCGGCCTGGGCCGGACTGTCGAGAAAATGGCAGTGCTCGGCGACGCCGGGCGTGCCGAAGTCGTTGCTTACGCTGCCCAGTGCCAGCACCAGCAGGTCGTACTCCAGGGTGCGCGCCGGCAGCACTTCCTCGCCGTGGTCGTCGAGCACTGGCGCCAGGCGCAGCTGGCGGGCATCGCGGTCGAGGCCCTCGAGCGTGCCGCGTTGGAAGCGATAGCCATTGAGCTGGGCATGACTCTGGTAGGAGATCTCGTCGATGCTGGAATCCAGTGCCCCGGTGGCAACCTCGTGCAGCAGCGGTTTCCAGATATGCGTGGAATTGCGGTCGATGAGCGTGATCTCTGCCTTGCCGCGTCGTCCCAGGCGCCGACCGAGGCGGGTGACCAGCTCCAGCCCGCCGGCGCCACCGCCGACGACTACCATTCGCGTTTTGTCCACGTAATACTCCGGTAAAGTGAATGAAGAGGGGAAGAACTAGAATCGTTTTACTCCATTGTCCGCTCCCTGGCCTAGGGGAGAGCTAGATGAGGGGGCTTGCATGAACGGCGTCACTCATCCTGACCCGGCCGCCCTTGGCGGTATTGTAAATTTCCGCCCTGCTCCGCTGGCGTCGTCGTCGGGGCTGTCGCTGAAATATTTCGCGCCCGTTGCGGCGCTGCGTCCCTACGTGCAGTGTTACTGGCAGGCCAGGGGGAGGGGCAGCGAGCCGGCAGGCGTGGAGCTGCTGCATCCAGATGGCGCTGCGGGGCTGCTGTTCAACTTCGGCGGTGCGCTAGAGCGCGATGGCGAGCGGGTGGGAGGTGGCTGCTGGGTCGACGGCCCCAAGCAACGCACGGCGCGGCTGGCGGTGAGGGAAACACTCGACCTGCTTGGCGTGCGATTCCTGCCAGGCATGGTATTTCCCTTCGTCGGCGAAGCGCTTTCAGCCCTGGCCAGCGGGGAGCTGACGCCGGGCGATGCCTTGCGCCGGCTTGAACTCGAAGCACTGCACGAGCAACTGCATGAGACGCCCGACCTGTCGAGTCGCATCGCGCTGCTGGAGGGATACCTGCTTGAGCGCCTACGGCGGCACGAGGCGCCGGAGGTGCCAGCCCTGTTGGCATCGCTTGGTTGGCTTCAGCGCCGTCATGGCCAGGGCAGCATCGCTGAGCTGGTGACCAAACTGCCGTTTGGCCAGCGTCGCCTGGAGCGGCTGTTCCAGCTCCACGTGGGGCTCTCGCCCAAGCGCTACGCCCGGCTGCTGCGCGTCGCCCACAGCCGCGCGTTGATCAAGCGGGGCGGGGTACGCACGCCGCTCACCGATATCGCCCACGAGGCGGGTTATTTCGACCAGGCACACTTCATCCACGACTTCAAGGCCGTCACCGGCCTCACGCCGGGTAGCTATCTTGACCATGTGCAGCGGCGGTATGGCCGTGAACCTCAGCAGTAAGATGGGCGATGTGACAGCTTATCCCGGCGATCCGTACTCGTCGTGGCGTTTCACCCAGTCCATCAGGTTGCGGTGAGGCCCCGTCTCGTTGCGGCCCTTGGGCGTCATGTCGAGCAGCATGTAGGTGCTGTCGACGAGTTCGTCGCCGCGCCCGTATGTCGAGTAAGTGTGGAAGATTTCGCCATCGGTGTTTCGGTAGAACATGCTGAGGCCCGACAGGTCCTCGATCGAGACGTTGGCCGTGGCGTAGTTGTAAGTGACCGTTCCCTGGGCGATCGCTTCGGGGGTGAACGAGACCTGGTAGTCGTAGTTGAAGTCGCTGCCGTGCGAGGAGATCCACGTCACCTGCCAGCCCATGCGTCGCCGGTAAGCCTCGATCTCATCGAGCGGGGCGCGGGAGACCCGAACCAGGCTCACGTCATGATGCTCGAGGTGTACCCGCGTACCTTCGATGTGATCGGCCGTGAAGGAGCAGCCGATACATCCCGCCCCCCAGCCGGGGCCGAACATGAAGTGATGGACGATGAGCTGGCTGCGCCCATTGAACAGCTCGCCGAGGGTCCTGCGGCCTTCGAGCGTATCGAAGGCATACTCCTTCTCGACTTTTACCCACGGCAAGGCGCGGCGCTTGGCGTTCAGGTCGTCGCGCAGGTGGGTTAGCTCCTTTTCTCTTCTCAGTAGCTCCTTGCGGGCGGCGATCCATTCTGCGCGGGAGACGACGGGTCGGGATATTGCATCTTGCGCTGACATGAGGAGTTCTCCTGTTGCTGTCGTTGCACGAGGTAGTCGTCCTGGAGGGGGCGGATTCGACAGGAGGGCAAGTGCGGCGCACGGGCTATTGACATATTTGCCTCAAGCAACTAATTATTTGCTTTAGGCAAGTTTAAGGGCTTTTTCCATGAGAACAGATCAGCTTCTTGAAGCGCGCGCCGGGGTCGTACGAAGCTTCAATCGCTTCTACACGCGGCAGATCGGGGTACTCCATGAGCACCTCCTGGAAAGTCAGTTTTCGCTGACGGAAGTTCGCATCCTGTATGAACTGGCGAACCGGTCATCGCTTACCAGTACCGACCTTTGCCGGGAGTTGGGCCTCAACGCTGGCTATGTGAGCCGAGTGCTGAAGGGCTTCGAAAATAAGGGGCTCATTACCAAGACTCCCTCGCCCTCTGACAGGCGGGCGGCGCAACTGCAACTGACGAATCAGGGCCGAGCGACTTTCAAGCCGCTGGACAAAGCCTCGCAGAGCGAAGTCATTGCCGTGTTGAAGCGGCTGTCGGAGCCTGGACAGCGCCAACTGATCGAGGCGATGAACCAGATCCGGCGGCTGCTCGGCGAAGTCGGCACGAGCTATGTTCTGCGTGATCCGCAGCCGGGTGACATGGGGTGGATCGTCCATCGGCAGGCGGTGCTGTACGCGCAGGAGTACGGATGGAACGCAGAGTACGAAGCGCTGATCGCAGAAATCGTCGCCAAGTACCTGCGCGATTTCGATCCACGTTGGGAGCGGTGCTGGATCGCCGAAAAGGAGGGAAATATCGTTGGGTCGGTGTTCGTCGTTCGGGAAGACGAAGCGACCGCAAAGCTGCGGCTGCTCTATGTCGACCCCTGTGCCCGTGGCCTTGGAATAGGGCGCCGCCTCGTGGATGAATGTCTGAGATTCGTCCGCCAGGTCGGCTACCAAAAAATGGTCTTGTGGACCAACAGCGTTTTGACCGATGCGCGCAAGATTTATGAAAGGGCAGGGTTCGAGCTGGTGGAGGAAACGCCACATCACAGCTTCGGTAAGGACCTCGTGGGCCAGGTCTGGAGGCATGATCTATAGTCAGGTACGAGAACGGTATGCGGCCAGCGCCGAAGACGCCGGCCGCGAGTGGTTCAGGTCGAGGTCAGGTGGGCGATGGCCTGCTCCAGGTACGCCTTCATGCGTTCGTTCATCCAGGTACTGTCCTTCAGTGCCGGTTCCTGCTCGTTGGCCTGGCGGATCTTGCGATGGGTGGCCGGGTCGTCGCCGGCAAAGCGGCGCAGCAGTTTCAGCCATTCTTCGGCCAGCCGTTGAACGGCAGGATCGTCGGGGGCCGAGCCCTGCTCCAACTGCTCTCGCAGGCGGGCCATCAGCGGGGGCCATTCCTTCATGCACAGCGGATAGCGTTTTCGTATGTACTTGAACTCCTCATCCGACAGATAGCGCTGGTAGATGACCAGCTTGCTCTCGGCAAAGGCCTTCAAAACGTACTCGGAGACGCGGGATGAGATGCCCAACTGTTCCTGCACGCTGGGCTCGTTGGCATGCATCACATTCAGCTTGTCGAGCAGTGTCGGGTCACCAGCGGTATCCCGCTCCAGCTTGGCCATCCAGCACGTCGCCAAGTCCCGCGCTTCGGTGGCGGCGGGGGAGACGCCAAGCTGAAGCAGGGTCTCGGCCTCCCGTATCAGAGCGTTCCACTCTGCTTGGCAGTCGGTGTTGGCGTGGTAGAGGGGCAGGCGATCTAGTTCGTCACGCGAGAAATATCGGTCGTACATCGTCATCAACTCCAGTGTATCCAACCATTCGGCCAGGTCCGGCTCTTCGGCATCGGCGAACTGGCGATGCAGCCGCTGGAGACGGTCTCGCAGCCGGATCTGCTGCGCGATCCGTTCTTCCAGCATGCCGATCTGTCGCTCGACGATGTCCGCCAGAGGCGGTTCCGGCCGATCCAGTAGGTCTCCGATGTCGGTCAGCGACATGCCCAGGGAGCGCAGCGCCTGAATGCGATGCAGGCGCGCGATGTCCCGGCGGCTGTACAGCCGATAGCCGGCTTCGGAGCGCGTGGACGGCACGAGCAGACCGATGTCGTCGTAGTGGTGGAGGGTTCTTACGGTCAGGCCGCTGCGTTTGGCCAGTTCACCGATCCGCAACAACATCGAAGGTCTCCTCTCGTCCAGGCAAGATACAGACTGGAGGCTCACGTTGCGTGAGGGTCAAGAGGAGAGTATAGAGTGGTTGCTGATGCTCTTGACACCTCGATCATCGAGGTATAAATTTCAGCCATGACCCAGGCAAAGACCGAACCGGCCACCGGCCGCAGGATTCCCGACTACAGCGAGCCTTCGTACTGGCGCGGCACGATCAAGATGTCGCTGTCGAAGTTCTTCGTGCTCAGCGTGCTACACCGTAAGCCGATGCACGGCTACGAGGTTGTCCAGGCGGTGGAGAAGAGCACCAAGGGCTGCTGCAGTCCATCGGAGGGCACGGTCTACCCGATGCTCAACGAGTTCGAGGCGGGCGGCTACCTGAGTTCGTCCGCCGAGGTGGTGCAGGGGCGCTCGCGCAAGGTCTATGCGCTGACGGAAAAGGGGCGACAAGCCTTCCAGGTGGCGGTGGACGCCTGGCTGGAAGCCACGGATTGCATCCTCGAGAGCCGCCGCATGGCCGGTGGGGCGATGTCTGGTCGAGGGGATTAGGGGTGAGGGAAGAATGAGCGCAGAGCGTTTTTTCAGGCCTCAATACCTCGTTGATCGAGGTATAAGGTGAACAGCCGCACCCGGGTGGTCGTCGCCTTGGGTGTTTCCCAGACCCTGGCCTGGGGCTCGACCTACTACCTGCCGGCGATCCTCGCCGTGCCCATGGCGCGGGATCTCGGCCTGACGACCGGCACGGTATTCGCGGCGTTCTCCTCGGCGCTGGTGGTCTCGGCGGTACTGGGCCCGGCGGTGGGGCGGCGCATCGACCGTTTCGGTGGGCGCGACGTGCTGACGGTTTCCAGCCTGGTGTTCGCCCTGGGCCTGGTGCTGCTGGGGCTGGCTAGCGGACCCATGATGCTGTGGGTGGGATGGCTGATCATCGGCGTCGGTATGGGCATGGGACTGTACGAGTCGGCTTTCTCGACCCTGGCGGGGCTCTACGGCCGCGAGGCGCGCGGCCCGATTACCGGGATTACCCTGCTGGCGGGCTTTGCCAGCACGGTGTGCTGGCCGATCACCGGCTGGCTCAACGCCGAATTCGGCTGGCAGAACGCCTGCTTTACCTGGGCGGCGGTGCACCTGCTGCTGGGCCTGCCGCTCAATCGCCTGCTGGTTCCCTTCGGCATCCAGCCGCCCGCTCCCCAAACCGAGGCGGCAACGGTAAAGGGAGAGGCGACCTGGCTGCCCATGGCGCTGCTGGCCTTCGTCTTCGCCGTGACCTGGTTCGTCAGTACCGGCATGGCGGCGCACCTGCCATGGTTGCTGCAGATCGCAGGCCTGTCGCCAGCCGTTGCCATCGCCGCCGCGGCGCTGGTGGGGCCGGCCCAGGTCGCGGCCCGGCTGCTCGAGTTCTCGCTGCTGCAGCGTTTCCATCCGCTGCTTTCGGCCAAGCTGGCCGTGGTCGCACACCCCATCGGTGCGCTTGGTTTGATGACGCTGGGAGCGCCGCTCGCCACGCTGTTCGTGCTGCTGCACGGCGCCGGCAACGGCATTCTTACCATCGCCAAGGGCACGCTGCCGCTGGCGATCTTCGGTCCTCACGGCTATGGCCTGCGCCAGGGCGTGTTGATGGTGCCGGCACGCTTCGGCCAGGCGCTGGCACCGCTGGCCTTCGCCCTACTGATCGAGCGCTTCGGGGCCCAGGCACTGCTGTTCTCATCCGCCCTGGGGCTCGCAGCCCTGGTGGCGCTGTTCGTTCTGCAAACCCACGCCATGAAGGAGGCGACATGAGGCTTCGCACACTGTCTGACCCCGACTACCTGCCGGCGCTCGATGAGCGTTTCGCCCGTCAGCGACCCGGCCAGGGCCTGCCCGATCCGCTCGGCCATCCGCCGCGTATTCTGCTGCTCTACGGCTCGCTGCGTGAACACTCTTACTCGCGCCTGGCAGTAGAGGAGGCGGCACGGCTGCTGCGCCACTTCGGCGCCGAGACGCGTATCTTTGACCCTTCCGATCTGCCGCTGCCGGACCAGGTGGCTGGCGACGATCACCCTGCCGTGCGCGAACTTCGCGAGCTGGCCATCTGGTCGGAGGGGCAGGTGTGGTGCAGCCCCGAGCGCCACGGGCAGATCACCGGGGTAATGAAAACCCAGATCGACCACCTGCCGCTGAGCATGGGGGCGGTACGCCCCACCCAGGGGCGTACCCTGGCGGTCATGCAGGTCAGCGGCGGCTCGCAGTCGTTCAACGCGGTGAATACCCTGCGCCTGCTGGGGCGCTGGATGCGCATGTTCACCATCCCCAACCAGTCCAGCGTGCCCAAGGCGTATCAGGAGTTCGACGAGGCCGGCCGTATGCGGCCCTCGCCGCTCTATGACCGCATCGCCGATGTGATGGAGGAGCTGGTGCGTTTCACCCTGCTGATGCGACCCCATAGTGAGACGCTGGTGGATCGCTACTCGGAGCGACGCGAAGCGGCCGGCGCCAAGGCCGACCCGATGACGGACAAGGCGGCAGTGGGTCAGGCCTCATAGCGAATGGCAAAAGGCGGGGCGCCAAGCGCCCCGATGTTCAGCCACCTCGAAGGGCAGTCGTCAGGCCGGCTGCGATAGGCGTGGCACAGCCATTTCGCTGTGCAAGCGCTCCACCAACCGCTCGATACGCGCCAGGGCGCTCTCGGTCGAGGCCGCCAGCGCGTCTCCACCGTCTTCCTGGTGTTCTATGGCGATGTCGTGGAAGCCGCTGATGCCGATGAACTGCAGGGCGGTGCGTACGCTCGGCTCCAGGTGGTTGAGCGCGGCAAGGGGGCGCCCCGGGTCGAAGTCGAAACCGCCGCGGGAAGAGAGCAGCACCGCGTGGCGTGAACGGTCGGCCAGCAACGGCACGTAGCCCTCCAGAGGCAGGTGGGGGTGGGCGCCGTACTGTGAATCGAAGTCGACGGTGCGATTTATGCGGATGATGTTGTCGATCCAGGCCTTGAACGCGGCCGGTGGCCCGAAGTTGTACATGGGCACGCCGAGCACCAGGATATCGGCCCGTACGACTTCATCGACCAGCGTATTGCTCTCGGCAAGCACTGCCCGCATTGGCTCGGTTTGCTGCTCGATGGGCGTGAAGGCCGCTTCGATCCACTCCACGCTGGTCAACTGGGGTGGGGTAGCGCCGATATCGCGATAGACGATCTTGGCGTCTGGCTCAAGGGCACGCCAGCTCGAAACGAAATGGTGGGTCAGCCGGCGGGTATGTGAACCGTGATCATGGCTACCGGCGCGACCGGGACGTGGACTGGCATCAAGGTGAAGTAAGCGCGTCATGGGTGGCTCCTCTATCTAATAGCATTTCCCAGGTGAGTTTCTTTCAGCCGTCCCTTGACGGCTAATGCCATCAGGCCAGAAGCTTTATGGGTCGACAAACGACGATTCTTTTTCGATAACGGAAAATAAAATTCAGCCATGACGCCGCGCCGACTACCCTCACTCTCCGCCCTGCGCGCCTTCGAGGCCGCGGCGCGCCACCTCAGTGCCAAGCGGGCGGCCGAGGAACTTTCGGTGACGCCGACGGCGATCAGTCATCAGATTCGTCAGCTCGAGGAGAGCTTGGGTATCGCCCTGTTCGTGCGCAGGCCACGGCAGCTGATACTGACGGCCCAGGGACAGACGCTGCTGGCGGTGCTGAGCGACTCCTTCGATGCCATCGCCGAGACGGTGACCAAGCTGCGACGGCCTCCCTCGCGCCATGGCGTGAAGCTCTCGACTACGCCGGCCGTGGCTGCGCGCTGGCTGTTGCCCTGGGTGTGTCTGCTGCGCGACGCCCACCCGCAGATCGACCTGAGCATCCAGGTCTCCCACGAGGCGGTTGCTCTGGATGGCATCGTCGCCGACATGGCGATTCGCTATGGCGTGGGCCCCTGGCCTGGGCTGGTCGCGGAGAAGTTGTTCGACAATGTCTTCGTACCCGTCTGCAGCCCCTCGCTGGGGCTTCGTGAACCCGCCGAGCTGGTGCGCCATACGCTGCTCCACTTCTCGTCGCCCGCACCGTTGGACTGGGCGGCCTGGCAGCGCCAGGTACAGGTGCCAGGGCTCGACGTCAGCGCCGGGCTGATGTTCTCCGACGAGACCCACGGCATTGCCGCTGCCCTGGATGGCCAGGGCGTGGCGCTGATGAGCCGGTACCTGATTGAGGAAGAGCTGAGCCAGGGCCGTTTGGTTCAGCCCTTCGGCCCGGAGGTAGAAGCCGCACCTTTCCAGCTCGTCTACCCGCCCGAGCGACTCGAGGAGGCGGCCATCGCTGCCGTGCGCGACTGGATCATGGGGTTATTGGACTCTCCGTCGAGAGAGAGTGCCTGCCGCTCGTTGGTCGAGCGCCATTCATAAGCAAGTGCTTGCTGACGCTCGCGTATATCTCGTCGCGCTGTGGTGTGGGCAATGAAGAGAGAGCTCTTGCGCATTTGTGGCTCCTGAATCGGTCGAGAGATGAAGGCCGGAGTGGCCGTCACTGTCATGACGATTCAGGAGGGCGCTGTGTGACATGGGCGGTTTCTATTGTCTCCGTTTCTGACAGGTGGAGGATCAACGTGTCGTTTCCTCTCGCTCCGGATGAAGCGGCAGCAGGCGGCCACGCTCGCGATATAGGCCGATGTCGCGCAGCATTCGGGAGTCACACTCTTTCAATGCGATATGGTTTCGATGGCTGGCAGCATCACGGCGGCCTCGCTTCAGCCATGACGCGAGTCTGTACAGAATCATGCTCCTTCCCTCCAAAAGCGCTGTCTTTCTGCCACTTTCCCGTTCCAGGTGAGAGGTCACACTCCGTTTATTGCCGTCAAAGGCGCTTGCTGCTTTCGCTGCGGTGAAACACGTTGTGATGTGCTGCGGACAGTTAATGGGCACTTTGAGGAAGTCAGGGCAGCCGAGTGGCCGTGCACCGGGAGGGGCACCACTCGGCGGCCAGGGTCCGTGTCTTCATCGGCCTGCTCGCCGAGCGGTTCAGGAGGGAAGCGGTACTGCGCTAGGCGGCGGCCTGCTCCTCCTTGTCGTAGTTGATAATCCAGGCGACGCCGAATCGGTCCACCAGCATGCCGAAGTGATGCGCCCAGAAGGTCTCTTCGAGCGGCATCTGCACAGTGCCGTTGTCGGCCAGGGCATTGAAGAGCCGTTCGGCGTCGTGTACCGAGTCGACACCAACCGAAATGCTCGCGCCCTTGATGCCTTCATAGGGCGCCGGGCAGAAGGGGGCATTGTCCGAGGCCATCAACAGCTGGTCACCGATGCGCAGTCGGGCATGCATGACCAGGTTGCTGGCTTCCTCGGGAATTTCCATACCCTCGCTGGCGGGCATCTCCGCGTAGGTGGATACGGCCTCGAGCTTTCCGTCGAAGCAGCGCTGGTAGAACTCGAAGGCCTCACGGCAGTTGCCGTCGAAGATCAGGTAGGTGGAAAGCTGCATTGTGGGTCTCCAAGGGATTGTTGTAGGTCCTGCTTCCCTTCATCGATACAAGCTAGTCGATTTCGACACGTGCACGATCATTTTTTCGCTGCCAACCGCTGTAGCCGGACGGCCTGCTCCGAGAGGGCGTCGCGTAGCCTGGGTGGGTCGAGTATTTCGAAATCGAAGGGTTGGTTGGCCAACTGGCGGGCGAACCAGTCCAGACTGTCGGTACGCGCATGGAGCATCACGGCGCTTCCGTCGGGCGTGAATACGCCGATATTGCGGCCCAGCTCCGCAACGATATTGGCGAGCTCGGTGTGAAAGCGCACGCTGACGGCGATGGCGCGGGGCAGGCTGGCGATACTGTTGGCCAGGTGCTCGGCGGGGTCGAAATCCATTGGTCGCTCGAAGCTTGCCTCGAGCGGCGTGGCCTCGACGATGCGATCCAGACGAAAGCTGCGCAGATCGCGGCGCAGATGGCACCAGCCGCTGACATACCAGCGACCAGCGCGATAGACCAGACCGTAGGGATTGAGCGCGCGCCGGGTGTGCTGCTCCCGGTCGTCACGGTAGTCGAGCCGGACCCGCTGGCGGGCCTGGGTGGCGGTGGCGAACAGGATCAACAAGCGTTCGTCGCCCGGGGCGCGTGCCGAAGGCAATTCCAGACGTGCGCTTTCGCTCAGGGCGTGTGCCTGCTGCTTCAACCTGGTGGGCATGACCCGCTCCAGCTTGGCCCGCGCGGTTTCCAACGCCGGGGCCGTCTCGGCGATGCCCAGCCCCTGGGTGGCGAGCAACCCCAGCGAGACGGCCAGTGCCTCTTCGCTGGTAAACATTAGCGGCGGCAGCTTGAAGCCCGGCATCAGGCGATAGCCGCCGTGCCGCCCCCGCTCGGTGGTGACGGGAATGCCGAGATCTTCCAGGACCTGGATGTAGCGCCGAAGTGTGCGACGGTCGACACCTAGCCGCTCGGCCAGCTCCCGGCCGCCCATGTGGCGGTGGGCCTGCAGCAGTTCCAGCAGGGTCAGCACGCGAACGGTGGGGTTGGCCACGCTGAATTTTCCTGTTTTAAATAGGGCGCGATATGTCCTATTTAGCCATTACCTTGCTGACAAGGCCAGGCGCAGAGGGCGCTGGCTTTCACACCCGAATCAGCAAGGAGCAAGACAATGGAACCCGTACTCTTCTATGGCGTACCGCAAGGTTGTTCTTTCGGCTCTGTCGTGGCGCTCGAGTGGCTGAGGCAACCCTACCGGCTGTGCCGCATCGAGATGATGGAGCAGCCCTGGGACCCGCTCTATGCCAAGGTCAACCCGCTGTTCAAGACGCCAGCGATGCTACTCGAAGATGGAGAGCCGCTTACTGAGAGCCTGGCGATCCTGCAGCACCTGGCGGCACGCGACCTCAGCATGCGGCTGGGCTTTGAACAGGGCAGCCGGGAACATGATCGCTTGAATCAGATGCTGGCCTACCTCACCACGGACTTCTTCGCCGCCTTCGGACCACTCTGGACGCTCTATGACACCCAAGGAATGAGCGGCGTGGAGCAGGCGTTGCTGCGCCGGCTGGGCCGTGAGCAGGTCGCGGAGGGCTGCGCCTACCTCGACGGACTGCTGGCCAAGCGCGAGTGGCTGCTGGGCAATGCGCGCAGCATGGCGGATGCCTATGTCATGGGTATCGCTCGCTGGGCCAAGTATCACCGGCTATTCGATCTCGGGAGCGACTATCCGAACCTGGCCCGGCACCTGGCGAAGCTCAGGGACGATCCGGCCGTGCGGTTCGCCGATGCCATCGAGCGCGGCGAGCAGCCGGTGGGGCAGGGGCACTTCAAGGGGCATGTAAGCCTGCGGGAATTGGAGCCACGCCTAACCGCCTAGGTTGAGGGAGCGCCCCGTCAAGTGAGGGCTTGCCGGGGGGCGAACATTATTCGCTGAGATGGAGCCCACGCCATCACGAAAGGGACCCGCTGGTCCGAAGAACGGCAGGCCCCTAGCGGAGTCCACAGCCCCGTCAGGCCGTGGCGACGGGCAACTGGGCATCCTCCCACTCCGCCTTGCCGCCCTCGTAGACGGCAACGTCGGTATAGCCCATGGCCTCGAGCTGGTTGGCCACCATGTGTGAGTTTTGGCAGGTTGCACTGGCACAATACACCACTATCGCAGCCTGCTTGTCAGGCAGCAGATCGGGCGCCCGCTGCCTGACCTGGTCATGGTTGATGTTGATGGCATGCGGCAGGTGCCATTGCCGGAAATATTTCTCCGGCAGTGCCTCTACCAGGATCGGGCGCTCCCTATTTTCGAGGCCGGCGGCAAGGTCTTCGCGGTTGATGGTCTTCATGTTGGTGCTCCAGGTATTGGTGAATGTGAATCCGTTGCCTCGGCAACGAGAGAACAGCGTAGGGTTTGCGAATCAGCAATGAAATCGACGAAAATTGCATAAAGCCATTGCATAGGTGCAAGGCGTGAACTTCGATTGGGACAATCTTCGCCTTTTCCTGGCGATTGCCCGCGCCGGCACCCTGGCGGGGGCAGCGAGAGCGCTTGGCGTCAACCACTCGACGGTGTTCCGGCGGCTCAATGCGCTGGAGGCCGGCCTGGAGGTGCGCCTGTTCGACCGCTTACCGCAGGGCTATGTACCCACGGCGGCGGGTGAGACGCTGCGCAAGCACGCGGAGCGAGTGGAGGAGGAGGCGCAGGCCATCGAGCGTGAGCTCGGGGGGCGCGACGTGAGGCTGTCCGGACGGGTCGTCGTCACCACCACCGATACCCTGGCCAATGCGTTTCTCGCGCCCGTTTTCCAGGGCTTCGTCGAGCGCTACCCGGGCATCGAGCTGGAGCTGCTGATTGTCAGTGCCTTCCTCGATCTGTCCCGGCGCGAGGCGGATGTCGCCATTCGCCCGACGCAGGCGCCGCCGGAGAACCTGATCGGCCGACGGCTGGGTACCATTCGTTGGGGGATGTACGGTGCGCGCGAGTACTTGAGAGAACGTCCGGCGCTCGAGGATCCGGCACGTCCGAAAGGACACCGCTTCGTTGGCGGCAACGAGATGATCCGCCATCTTGCCAGCAGCCGATGGCTCGACGAACGAGTGCCGCCGGAGGCCTTCGCGCTACGCACGAACAGCGTCGTCGCTGCGCTGGGGGCCGCCCGGGCAGGCGCGGGGCTTGCCGTGGTGCCGCATTACATGGCTCGCCAGGAGGACGAGCTGGAGTGCGTGCTGGCGATCGGTCCGGAGGTGGCGACCGACCTGTGGCTGCTGGTCCATCCGGACTTGCGTCACAGCGCCCGTATTCGCGCCTTCATGTCCTTCGCGGTCGAGGCGGTCAGGCAGCGACAGGACGAATTGGAAGGCCGCTAACGCCGGGGGGCATGCTATTTTCTAATACGTAGTCGCATCCAGGCGGAATCATTCATGACCCCTTCTGCACGCTCTCCTCTTTCCACGCTGGTGGCCACGCCGGTCGCCGCCGTGATGCGTGCCGCGACTGCTCCCCCCCTGCCACCTGTCGCTCCGCCGCTCGGCGTTTCGCCGCCGGCGGGGCTCGACATGGCCGGCGTTTCACCGCCGCCCATGTGCGCTCTGGGCTGACTTCCAGCCCACCAAGCCGCCTCAGCTTTCCGTCGTTTGGTATCGCGTGCCGATGCCGGCTGAGGCCTGTGCGTCTTTAGACAGGTGAAAGTCATCATGACAAACCATTCCGTTGCCTGGACCGCTCATGCGTCCACGGCGCTCTTCGTGCTGCTGTGGGGCAGTGGCGCCATCTTCACCAAATGGGGGCTGGACCATGCCCCGGCCTTCGCATTTCTGCTGCTGCGCTTTGGCCTGGCGCTGACCGTGCTGATGGCCATCGGAGTTTACCGACGACGCTGGTTACCCGTGCCTGGCACGCGTCTGCGCGTCGCCGGCACCGGCCTGCTGCTGATAGGTGCCTACTCGATCTGCTATTTCCTGGCCATGGCGCAAGGCATCACGCCCGGGGTGTTGGCTACCTTGCTTGGGGTACAGCCTATTCTGACCCTGATGCTGCTGGAGCGACGCTTCGCGCCGATGAGAATGGCGGGGCTCTGCGTGGCGCTGATGGGGTTGGTACTGGTGGTATATCAGAGCGTCATCCTGGTGCGCTTTTCCTTGGCAGGCGTAGGCTTCGCCCTGGGCGCGCTGGGGTGCATGACGGTAGGCGCCATCATGCAGAAGCGTATCCGACAATCGCCTGCCGAGGTCCTGCCGCTGCAGTACGTGGCCAGCCTGGCGCTGTGCCTGCCCTTCGCCGCGCTTCAACCGGTGGCGTTCGAGCCAACCTGGGAGTTCCTGGTGCCGCTGCTCTGGCTGGCATTGGTCATTTCGGTAGTGGCGCAGCTGCTGCTGTATCGATTGATTCAAGCCGGGAATCTGGTCAACGTCACCAGCCTGTTCTATCTGGTGCCGGCTGCCACCGCGATGATGGACTACCTGTTCCTGGGCAATGCGTTACCGATGCTCAGCCTGGCGGGCATGGGGCTCATCCTGCTGGGCCTGGCGCTGGTATTCCGTCAGCCGGTGACGGCGTCCCGATAATAGGGTAACGAGCAACCGTCGGCCACGAGCGTTCACGGAACATCATGACGCTCGCGGCTATCGGCGGGCGCCTGCTCGCGTTCGTGCATCCCGTAGTCGCGCATCACCGTGGCGACGCGCAGGCGATAGTCGTCGAACACCACGTCACGACCCTGGGCCTGGGCGCTGCGGTGGCGTTCGAGCTGGCGCCATTGGGCGACGGCCTCCTCATCGCGCCAGAAGGAGAGCGAGAGTACCTTGCCCGGCTGGGTGAGGCTCTCGAAGCGTTCGATGGAGACGAAGCCATCGATCTCGTCGAGCAGTGGACGCAGGTTGGCGGCGATGTCGAGGTACTGCTCGCGGCGGCCGGATTTGGGAATGACTTCGAAGATAACGGCGATCATGGGGCACTCCGTTTTGACTTATCGGTTTCGAAGCGATAATCCCGCTCCGTCTTGCTCAATGTCGTTCCATTGTGTCTCCTTGGCCTATGCTTGTCAGACAGAAACCGTTAGGTGTGGAGCTAACTATGGATGAGCCGGACCTGTCACGCCTTGCTCGCACCATTGGCGAGCCGACCCGGATGGGCATGTTGGCGCTGCTGATGGAGGGGCGGGCATTGACCGCCAAGGAGCTTGCCTACGGCTGCGGGGTACAGCCGGGTACGGCGACGGAGCATCTCAAGCGGCTCCAGCGCGACGGGCTGATCGAATCGACGGCACAAGGGCGGCACAAGTACTACCGGCTGGCGACAGCCGAGGTGGCGCATGCCGTCGAGGCGCTGATGGTAGTGGCCAAACCGATTAAGGTGGTGTCGCCGTGCAGGCGGCAGGCCCGTGGCATGGGAGCTGCGCGATTCTGCTACGACCACCTGGCGGGTGAGCTGGGCACGCGGGTGACGGCGGTACTGCTCGAAAGGGAGTACTTGGTGACGGATGGCGAAGCCATGAACGTGACGGAGCGGGGCGAGGCCTGGTTCTCGAACTTCGGCATCGATATCGCTTCCCTGCGCAAGCGCCGCCGGCGTTTCGCCTATCCTTGCCTCGACTGGAGTGAACGGCGCGATCATCTCGGCGGGGCGCTGGGGGCCGCCATGGCCGAGCGTATGCTGGAGCTGGGCTGGATCGAACGGCAGAAACACTCGCGGGTGGTGAGTATCAGCGAGTTGGGGCATCAGGCAATGGCGCGCGAGTTCGGGCTCGTGATCGATTCGCCAGAGAATGATCAAACGGTCGCGATCTCGTCGTAACCCCGGTTGAGAAACTGCACGAAACAGAAACCGTGGCCGAATGGGTCGCCCATCAGTGCGAGCTTGCCCCAGCTGTCGGTGACGGTGGTTTGCTCCTGGGTGGCACCGGCCGCGATGGCGCGTTTCACTGC
Source organism: Halomonas sp. ANAO-440 (assembly GCF_019915905.1). Classification (NCBI taxonomy): domain Bacteria; kingdom Pseudomonadati; phylum Pseudomonadota; class Gammaproteobacteria; order Oceanospirillales; family Halomonadaceae; genus Halomonas; species Halomonas sp. ANAO-440. The sequence continues at coordinate 97,174 of NZ_JAHXBV010000005.1, forward strand.
GGCGTCGATATCCTCCACCACCACGTCCAGGTGTACCGGGGTCCAGTGGCGGGTGTAGTGGCGCTGACCGCCGGGTGTGACCCCTCCCGCTGCGTAAGCCGGCGATCCCGAATCCTTGGCCAACAGGTAGATGGGCGCGGGGCCGCCGATCAGTTCGATGCCGTCATCGCCGAATCGACGCCCGACCTCGAGGCCGAATGCCTGGACATAGAAGTCGATGCCACGCTCGAGATCGTCCACGTCCAGATTGACGAGAAAATTCATATCGCCTCCTGTTTACGATTTGCACAGATCCCGAACACTAGCAATTAATCAGATACTAGCCGGTAAGTAAGTACTTACGGGGGCGTTTGGAAAGAGTAGCAGCCTCACGGGGAAGCCATTTAGGCTTATGTGCGATGCTATGCTGCGAATGGTGCGAAATGCCGCGACGAGGCGGGTCCACTTTGAAAGCAAGGGACGGAGTGTGCCGGGCGGGGCCAGGGCTCATCCTGAGTCTCTCGGAGAACGCCGAACCTACAGCGGAGGCCCGCCATGAACGAGACATCCACCGAGTCACTTGCCCCCTTCGATTCCGATGAGTCGAAGTGGGCAGCGGTACTGGCGCGCGATGCCGCGGCGGACGACGCTTTCGTCTATGCGGTGCGTACCACCGGGGTCTATTGCCGTCCCACCTGCCCATCGCGCCGGCCGCGCCGCGAGAACGCCGAGTTCCATGTTGATGCGGCCACGGCCGAGCAGGCCGGCTACCGGCCGTGCCAGCGCTGCCGCCCCCAGGAGCTACCGTTGGCCCAGCGACACGCCCAGAGCGTCGCCAGGGCCTGCCGTTTGATCGAGGCATCCGACGAACTCCCCACGCTCGACGAATTGGCGCAAGCCGCGGGGCTGAGCCGCTTCCATTTTCATCGTGTCTTCAAGTCGGTCACGGGGTTGACGCCCAAGGCGTATGCGGTCGCCTGCCGGGCGGAACGTGCTCGCCAGGCGCTGGTGAAGCGGGAAACCGTCACCGAGGCGATCTATGAGGCGGGCTTCAATTCCAGCGGGCGCTTCTATGCCGGTTCCAGTCGCATGCTCGGCATGACGCCGCAGCGCTATCGTTCAGGAGGGAAGGGTATGGAGATTCGCTTCGCCCTGGGTGAATGCTCATTGGGTACGGTATTGGTGGCGACCAGCGAAAAGGGCATTTGCGCTATTTCTCTGGGCAGCGACCCGGAGCAGCTATTGCAGGAGTTCCAGGATCGTTTCGCCAACGCTAACCTGATTCCCGGTGGAAAGGATTTCGACGCCTGGGTGGCCCGGGTGGTGGGCTTCGTCGAGGCGCCTGGCGTTGGGCTATCGCTGCCGCTGGATATTCGCGGTACCGCCTTCCAGCAGCGGGTCTGGCAGGCACTGACCGAGATACCGGTAGGCACCACCATCAGCTATGCGGAGTTGGCACAGCGGATCGGCTCTCCCAAGTCGGTGCGTGCCGTGGCCAGGGCCTGTGCCTCCAACACCATTGCGCTGGCCATTCCCTGCCATCGTGTCGTGCGCAGTGACGGGGCACTTTCAGGCTACCGTTGGGGCGTGGAGAGAAAGCGCACGCTGCTCGAGCGTGAGGCGACACTGGCGGATGCTGCCATGCTGCAGCATGAATGAAAGGGTTTCACTGCTGAGCTTCGTCCATGGGCGGCTCTTCCAGAGCCTCGGTGATGCCCGCTTGGGGCGTGCGCTCCAGATAGGTGGAGAGCACCACATAGCTGCGTGTGGCCTTGACGCCCGGCATGGCGTAGAGCCGAGCGAGCAGACCCTCCAGTGCCCGGCTACTGGCGCAGCGAACCTTGAGCAGGGTGCAGGTGTCGCCGGCCACCGAGTGGATCTCCTCCAGTTCAGGTAGCTCGGCGAGTGTCCTGAAGGTGCGACTCTTGCTGCCGCCGGTTGTATCGACATGCACGAAGGCCAGAAAAGGCTTGCCGGTGGAAGGGCCATCCAGCACCGCCACGGTGCCGCGGATGCGCCCCGTCGCGCGTAGTCGTTTCACCCGTTCGTGCACTGCCGGCGCCGAGAGACCGACGCGACCTCCAAGTTCGGTATAGCTGAGCCCGGCGTCCACGGCCAGTTCGCCTAATATTTTTCGGTCGAAGGCGTCCAGGGGACGTGCCTCCTGGCCCTTGTCCTGAACGGTTTCTGTTTTTTCAGGGTTCGGCATTTTCGACGTTGCTCCGAATGTCATTCCTTTCTTCAATGGTAATGTCGAACCTCATATGGAGCGAGCCGTGATCTCTCGCCGCGTTCTCTTGCTGACCGCAGCCATTGCCGTAATCGGCGCCAACTCGCTGGCGTTGAGCCCCATCGCCGCCACGGTGGCGGTGTCGTTTCCGGGTCGCAGCGCCGCCGATGTGGTAACGGCTGCGGCGCTCTATGGCCTGGCCACGGCGGGCAGTGCCTTGCTCCTGGCTTCGCTGGCCGATCGGATCGGAGCCGAGCGCGCGCTGGTGCGAGCACTGTTGGTCCTGTCGGCTTCCCTGAGTGCCGCTGCGCTCTCGCCGACGCTGTGGACGTTAATCGTTGCCCAGGCGCTGGCCGGCCTGGCGGCGGGCGTGGCGCTACCGGCGATCTATACCCTCACCGCCCAGGTGGCGGCGAAAGGGCGCGAGAGCCAGACGCTCAGCTTCGTGCTGACAGGATGGACGCTGAGCCTGGTGCTCGGGGTGGGCCTTGCGGCTCTGCTGGCGGACCTGCTGCATTGGCGTGCCGTCTTCTCCCTCTTGGCGCTAGCCGGTATAGGGTTGGCGCTGGGAATCTCGCGTTGCGGCAACTGGGGAGCAAGAGCGGGCGGCGTAACGCCGAGTTCCGCCTTCAAGGCCCTGCGAATCCCCGGCATTCACCCGGTGCTGCTGAACGTTGCGGCCTACATGACGGCGTTTTATGGCCTGTACACTTATCTCGGCCCGCACCTGGGTGAGGTGCTGGAACTTCCCACATCCTTCGCGGGGCTGGCCATTGCCATCTATGGTCTGGGTTTCGGCGCCGCTGCACCGTTGGGTCGGTTGGTCGACCGCTACGGTGCGGCCGCTGCCGCCTGTGTGACCTTTGCCGGCTTGATGCTCGTCTACCTGGGGCTGATGGGTGCCGCCATGCTTCCGCTGATGCTGCTGGCGCTCTGTCTTGCCTGGGGCGTGGCCAATCATCTCGGCTTGAACCTGCTCATGCGCCAGCTTGCCGAGATCGACCCTGCGCAGCGGGGTGCCATCATGGGGCTGTATAGCGCCATCACCTATCTGTGCGTCTTCGTCGGTGCGCTGCTTTATCGGCCGATATTCACCCACTTCGGCTTTGCCGCCTGTGCCTGGGCGTCGGCGATGCTCGTACTGCCGGCCATAGGCTGGGCGCTGGGGCAGTGGCGTAGAAAGCAGGCTGAGCTACGCTGCCATTCAGAAACATGACGAGTCGGTAAAGGAGGTATATCAGCATGATCGCTTACACCATGGTCGGAACCCGGGACCTGGAGAAAGCGCTGACATTCTACGATCCACTTTTCGCTGAAATGGGCTGGGATGCCTGCTGGAAAGACGATTCCTGCGTTTCCTACGGAAAGGAGACCGATCTCGACTTTCCTCGCTTCTTCGTCGGATACCCCTTCGATGGCCAGGCAGCCAGTGTAGGCAATGGCACCATGACAGCGTTCCAGTTCGCGGCCCCTGAAAAGGTCGACAAGCTTTATGAGATAGCCATCAGCAATGGAGGCAGTGATGAAGGCGCTCCAGGTTATCGGCCGCAATACGCTGAAGGTTTCTACGCGGCCTATGTGCGCGATGGCGATGGCAACAAACTGGCCTTTGTCGTTTATCCGGATCAGGAAGAGAAATAAACCACCATCCTGAGATGCCGATGCTCGTCCACCAGCAGCATGGCGTGTTCGTACTCCCTCGGGGTCGAGTCGACGTCGAGAAGCGTGCCGATGCCGTAGCGGTAGGCTTCATGACTGGGTTGTTCCCACCAGCGGCGAAAGTCCGGCGACAGCTTGGCGAGCGCTTCTGTCAGCTCCTGCATGGCGGGGTCCTCGGGTGCGGCGGCCAGGTCGCAGCGAAACTGGGCCAGCAGGCGGGAGGCATCCCGATGCCAGTCGGGAAGGCGCCTGCGTAGCGCCGGGTCGGCGAACAGCAGGCGCATCATGCTGCGCTCGCCGGGCTCCTTGTCGCCGAAGCCGAGCAGGGCATCGGCGGCGGCATTCCAGGCGATGATGTCCCAGCGCAGGTTCATCACGTAGGCGGGCCTTGCCATATCGTCCATCAGCGTCTGTACCAGTGGCGGTATTTCCTGCCACTGGTAGGCCTCCACCGGCGGCGGCCGGCGGTGGGCGAGCAGGAACAGATGACAGCACTCGGCGTCGTCGAGCTTGAGGGCTTTTGAAACGCTGAGCAGGAAGCTCTCCGAAACGTTGATATCCCGCCCCTGTTCGAACCAGGTGTACCAGGTCAGTCCCACGCCGGCGAGGGTCGCCACCTCTTCACGTCGCAGCCCCGGGGTGCGCCGCCGTCCGGTGCTGGGCAGGCCAACGTCGGCCGGCGTCAGCTTGTTGCGATGATGGATCAGGAAGTCGGTGAGTTCACTGCGGGTTCGGTCGAGGCTGCGTCCGCCCATGTCATTAGCCTATGCAATTACTGTTGGTAATAGGATAAGTAGCTATATTGTACCCCTATAAAATCAGGTCAAGACTACCATGCCAACCCCAAGGAACAGGAGCATGGCATGGTTACCATCACAGAGCAGGACTCGATCCCGCATTCATCCCGGCAGCGGGCGGGCATCAAGGAGTGGGCTGGCCTGGCGGTGTTGGCATTGCCCACGGCACTGCTCGGCCTCGACGTCACGATACTCTATCTGGCGCTGCCGGCACTTGCGGCGGATCTGCAACCGAGCAGCACCCAGGCGCTGTGGATCATGGATGCCTACGGCTTCATGATCGCCGGCTTTTTGATCACCATGGGTACCCTGGGTGACCGCATCGGCCGACGCCGGCTGCTGATGATCGGTGCCGTGGCCTTCGGCATTACCTCGGTGATCGCGGCCTATTCCACCAGCGCCGCCATGCTGATTGCTGCCCGCGCACTGCTCGGTATTGCTGGCGCGACGCTGATGCCATCGACCCTGGCGCTGATCAGCAACATGTTCGGCGATGTGCGCCAGCGCGCCCTGGCCATCGGCGTGTGGGCCACCATGTTCGCCCTGGGCATGGCGCTGGGGCCGGTGGTGGGCGGCGTGCTGCTGGAGCGCTTCTGGTGGGGCTCGGCCTTCCTGGTGGCGGTACCGGTGGTGACCGTGCTGCTGATCGCGTCGCCGATTCTGCTGCCGGAGTATCGTGCTTCTCGCAGTGGCCCGCTGGACTTCACCAGCGTTCTGCTCTCGCTGGCGGCTATCCTGCCGGCCGTATATGGCGTAAAGGAGATCGCCAAGGCGGGGCTCGAGCCCATTTCGCTTCTGGCGCTAGGGCTGGGTGGGGTAATGGCGGTCGCCTTCGTGCGTCGTCAAAAGCGCTTGGCCGATCCATTGCTCGATATGCGTCTGTTCGGTAGCCGCACGTTCAGTGCCGCTCTGATCGTATTGCTGGTTGGTCTGGTGGGCGTTTCCGGTGTGATGCTGCTGGTAACCCAATACCTGCAGCTGGTGGCAGGGCTCACGCCGTTGGCGGCGGGGCTCTGGATGGGGCCGCCGGCGTTGATGATGGTGCTGGCGGGCATTGTTGCGCCGCTGATCGCGCGACGTATTCGTCCTGGCTATGTAGTGGGCGCCGCGCTCACGCTCTCGACGCTGGGTTATTGGCTGCTGGCCACCGTCGAAGTCAACGCCAGTGGGGTGGGCATGGCGATCGCCGGATTCTCGCTGGTCTATCTCGGCCTGGGCACCATCGCTGCGTTGGGAACGGACCTGGTGGTAGGCGCGGCGCCGTCGGAGAAGGCCGGCTCGGCCTCGGCCATGTCGGAGATGGTGCAAGAGCTGGGCGTTGCGCTGGGTGTGGCCTTGCTGGGCAGCCTGGCCACTTTCGTCTATCGCGCTCAGGTCAGCGCGATGATGGCCGAGGGTGAAATTGCCCAGGCGGCGGACATCGTGGAGGAGAGCCTTTGGGCTACCGTTTCGGCCGGCGTGAGCCTGCCTGAAGGCGTATTGCTGGAAGCCCAGCAGGCCTTCACTGCGGGGTTGAACGTGACCGCCACGGTGGGTGGCATCGCCATTCTGGCGCTGGCGGTGGTCTCCATCGTCAGCCTGCGCCATGTCGCCGCGATAGGAGATGAAGTTCAGGAACATTCAGCCGAGAAGGGCGAGTCCTGCTCGCTCTAGCAATTCATTACATTCGAGCCCACCAGGATCGAGCCGACAACGACCAATACCAACGAAGGTGTGTCGTGAAACGAAGCGCCCCCGGCACTCAGGGTGCCAGGGGCTGCAATATCGATACGCTGACGATCAGTCGTGGGGGGAGCGTTGCCGGTAAGGGACGCGCTCATCCTCATCGATACGCACTTCCTTGCGAACGGGTTGCCTCTGCTTCTCGCTCATGGCGTAGCTCAATAGCGCCACTGCGGCCACGCTCACGGTCAGCATTGTGATGATACCCATGTGCATGTCCTCCTGCGGGTGAATGGGGCGACCCTCGGGACTTCGCTGTCCCTACGAGAGGTGTGCCTGCCCTCTGGAGGATGGCAGTTTTCTCGCTGGCCGACAAAGACTTTGACTCGTTGTCAGCGACTTAGTTTTCACGCTTGGCGAGAAACCCATTTTTATCGCTTCGCGATAAGGGTCCACGACCTTGCCGAGTGGCCCGCCGCCGAGTCGTTACTGGCCTGGCTGCCTGGTTGGCCTCATTGGTATTGCTTTTTTAACCGGTTTAGTGAAATATATTTCCAGGTATATGCTTCGGGTAAAAGTCTTGGGTGGTTGTACGTAGTTCTACGGATGCCCTGTCCGTAAGATCGACTAAGAAATATCACTAGTGTGAATTGCGCAGTCTCCCGGATTTATTTTTTTCCTCACCAGTTTATTCTCCCCAAGGTCAGCTTTCTGACCAGTTCACGATTCAACCATTAAAATAAACAAGAGCGCTGCTTGGTAGTGCGCTTGATGCTATCAAGCACGCCGGGAGAAGGCACTTTCATGAGCGTCAACAGGCGTAATTTCCTCAAGTACGGTGGTGCTGCCGCGGTGGGTACCGTGATGGCTCCGAGTATCGTCAAGGCCCAGGAAACCTTCAACTGGCGCATGACCACCAGTTGGCCCTCCGGGTTTCCATTCTTCCAATCTGGCCCCGGCTCCGCCACGGACTTCGCCAAGCGAGTCGAAGACATGTCGGGCGGGCGCATCAAGATTCGGGTTTATGGAGCCGGTGAATTGATTCCAGCCTTCGATGGCTTCGATGCCGTCTCGCGGGGCCAGCAGGTCCAGTTGAACCATGCTTGCTCCTACTACTGGGCCGGGGAGTCGTTTGCCGCCCAGTACTTCACCACCGTGCCGTTCGGCATGACCTTCCAGGGCTTCAATGCCTGGCTGGCCCATGGCGGTGGCTATGAATTGTGGAAAGAAACCTACGAGCCCTACAACCTGATCCCGCTGGCCGTGGGCTGTACCGGGGCGCAACCGGTGGGCTGGTTCCGCGAGCCCGTCACCAGCGTCGAAGACTTTCGTGGCCTGAATATCCGCATGCCGGGGCTGGCCGGCGACGTCTACAACGCCATTGGTGCCAATGCCCGCCTGCTGCCCGGGGGCGAAATCTTCTCTGCCCTGGAGCGCGGTGCCATCGACGCGGCGGAGTGGGTGGGACCCTACCTCGACCGTGCGCTGGGTCTGCACAATGCGGCCAAGCACTACTACTCTTCAGGCTGGCATGAGCCCTCTACCACCACCGAGGTCATCGTCAACAAGGACGCCTACAACTCCTTGCCCAGCGACCTCCAGGCGGTGCTCCACAATGCGGCAGCGGCCTGCAACATCACTTCTCATACCTGGATCGAAGCCCAGAATGGCGACGCCCTTGATGACCTGGTCAACAACCATGGCGTGGCGTTCGAGACCCTCCCCGATTCGGTCATTCGTGCCCTGTTCGAGGCAACGCGCGACATCCTGACGACCGAGGCTAACAAGGATCCGCTGGTCAAGAGAATCAATGACAGCTTCTGGGAGTTCAAGAAGAAGCACGATGGCTGGCATGCCAACAGCGAGGCTGTCTTCGCCAATACCATCAGCCGTTACGGTCAGGGCATGATCTGATCTCGGCCAAGCCCTCGGCTTCGATAGCTGCGTCGAGCCGAGGGTCTTCCCCGCCCGATTCTTTCGAAGATCACGCTTACCCTGCAAGAGACGTCCACCGGGCACCAGCCCGGAGGGGGAGTTCATATGCTGCGTTTCTGTACTTCGCTCGAGCGCCTGCTAGAGCGTATCACGGGCCTTGCCGGCTTCATCGGCGGGATGGCCATGATGATCATGATCGCATTGATATTCGGCAATATGCTGAGTCGCTATGCTTTCGGCCTGGGCGCGGTCTGGGCCCAGGAGCTGGAATGGTACCTGCTCTCGGTCATGGCGATGATGGGAATCGCCTATGCCATGAAATTCGACGACCACGTGCGCGTGGACATTCTTTCGAGCCGCTTCAGCCCCGTTGGCATGATGTGGCTGAATCTCATCACTGCGCTCCTGGTAGCGCTGCCCTGTGCGCTGCTGATCATCCATTACAGCTTTCCGTTTGCCGAGACGTCGATGACTCGCGGTGAGCGTTCTCCGAACTCGTCCGGGCTCCCCTGGCGCTGGATTCCCAAGTCCATGGTGGTGGTCGGCTTTGTCTTCGTTGCGACCGAGTCGGTTCGCCAAGCGCTGGAAAACGGCAGGCGCCTCATTCAACACTACGCTGGGAGAGCATGAGTCATGCCCTTGGAATATTACGCGCTGGCCATGATCATCGCCTTCTTCGTGCTGGTGATGACCGGCATGCCGGTCGGGTTCGTGGTGGCTTTCGTCGGCTTCGTGTTCGGCTTCATCGGCTTCGATGGTTGGCTGTTCGAGCTGCTGCCATCACGCATCTACGGTGTCGTCTCCAACTACACCCTGCTGGCGATACCGCTGTTCGTGTTCATGGGCGTCATGCTGGAGCGCTCGAAGATCGCCGAGCGCATGCTCGACGTGATCGGGCATCTGTGCGGGGGTCTGCCGGGCGGCATGGCACTCGCGGTGATCATCGTGGGCGTGTTGCTGGGCGCGGCGACGGGCATCGTCGGGGCGGCCATCGTCACGCTGACCCTGATGGCCCTGCCTACCCTGGTGCGGCGCGGCTACAAGAAGACGGTGGCCTGCGGCACCATCTGCGCCGCCGGGACCCTGGGCCAGATCATCCCGCCCAGCCTGGTGCTGCTGGTGCTGGCCGATATCATGAATCTCTCGGTGGGTAGCCTGTTCGCCGCGGCCCTGGTGCCGGGACTGCTGCTGGCCGGGATGTACCTGGCCTATCTGCTGGTGCTGGCCTTCTTCTTTTCCGCCGACGTGCCGGCCATCGACGAGCAGGAGCGTGCGTCCGTCAGCAAGTTGGAGCTGTGCAAGGACTTCGTCAAGGTGGTGGTCCCCCCCTTGTTGCTGATCTTCGCCGTGCTGGGTTCGATCATCGGTGGTGTGGCGGCTCCCACGGAGGCGGCGTCGGTTGGCGCCGTCGGGGCCCTATTGTTGACCATCGTCTCCGGTCGCATGTCGCTCCCGGTACTCTCCGATACCGTGAAGACATCGCTGCGCATCAGCTGCATGATCTTCTTCGTGCTGATCGCCTCGCAGGTCTTCGCCCTGGCCTTCAGGGGCCTGGACGGCGAGTTCCTGATCGAGGCGATGTTCGAGTGGGTGCCGGGAGGCATGTACGGCACGCTGATCTTCATGCTGCTGCTGATCTTCTTCCTGGGCTTCTTCCTCGAGTGGATCCAGATTTCCTACATTGCCGTGCCACTGTTCCTGCCCTTCCTGGCAAGTCAGGGCGACATGTCCATGGTTTGGGTGGCCATCCTTATCGCCATGAATCTCCAGACGTCGTTCCTCACGCCGCCCTTCGGCTGGTCGTTGCTGTTCATGAAGGGGGTGGCGCCGCCGGGAATCACCACGGGAGACATCTACAAGGGCGCCATTCCCTTCGTCCTGATCCAGATCCTGGCCCTGGCCCTGATCATCGTCTTCCCCGGTGTGGTTCTGTGGTTGCCGGCGGTGGTAGGATGGTGAGTTGCCGAATGCGTTAGTTACGAGTCTGAAAATCAGGCCCTGCCAATCCTTGTCCGGTCATTGAGGTTGGCGGGGCTGGTGGTTCGACAATAACTGTGGTTCAACAATAATAAGTAAACAGGTATACGCCAGTGTTCACGTTCAGAACCAAACTGACGCTGCTCACCTTGCTTCCTCTGTTGATACTCATAGCCGGCGTGACGTTCTTTGCCATCCACCAGAGTGCGCGGTTGAGTGGGGTGCAGTCGGAAATCCTCAAGGACGGATTGCTGCAAGCCAAGAAGGCTGAACTGAAGAATTACATGGAGCTGTCCTATACGGCGATTCGTGACATATACGAAGATCCCTCATTACCCCGAGAGGTGGCTCAAGGCCTCGTGGCGGATGCTTTCCATCGAATGGAGTACGGCTCCGATGGGTACTTCTTCGTCTATGACTACCAAGGGCTGAATGTCGTCCATCCCCGGCTGGAACATCTGGTGGGCCAGGATCTGTGGAACTTTCGCGATGAGGATGGAAAGCTCCTGATTCAACAACTCATCCATCGCGCCCAGGAGGGTGGAGGATTCACCGAATATCGCTGGGACAAGCCCTCCGGCGGTGAATCGGAACTCAAGCTGGGCTACTCCATCGGCCTGGATGACTGGGGTTGGATGGTCGGCACCGGGCTCTATCTTGATGACCTCGAATTGGTCGTCAGTCAGATGGAGCAGCATATGGTAGAGAATGCACGCAAGACGATTCTACTGATGGCCTTCTTTACCGTCTCCTGTCTTCTGGTCATTGCGGTGATCGGCCTGGCGGTCAATTTGAGCGAAGCCCGCGTGGCGAATCAGAAGCTGGTCAGGATGGCACAGAAGACCTTCAGCTTCCTTGAAAAGGAGCGGCGGCGGATTTCTCGCGAACTCCACGATGGTATCAACCAGCTTCTGGTGTCGGCACGCTTCAAGCTGGAGCGTGTCGATGATGCCTTGGGCCGGGGAGATCACCTTGACGTCTCCTCCTCCCTGGCCGCGACGGATCGCATCCTTGAGACGGGAATTCAGGACCTCCGGCGTCTTGCATATGACCTGCGCCCGAGCGTACTCGACGATCTGGGGCTGGTCTCGGCCCTGGAGAGCCTCTGTTCGGACCTGGTGGAGCGCAAGCCCGTCCAGATTCAGTTCGAGTCGAATATCGACAGCCGGCAGTGCCAGCCGGTGCTGGCAACGGCGCTCTATCGTATCACCCAGGAGAGTCTCCACAATATCGAGAAACATGCCGGCTTGGCACGTCAGGTCAAGGTGCGGGTCTTGCGTCGACGCAGCTGGGTCTACCTGGAGATTGCGGATGATGGCGAAGGCTTCACCTGGCGACCTGATCAGCGCCGCGAACAGGTGGACTCCGGCATGGGGTTACGCAATATAGAGGATCGCGTCGATCTGCTGGGCGGACGCCTGACCATCGTGACGGCGCCCGGGAAGGGTGTGCGTATTAGGCTAAAGGTGCCGTTTCAGCGTGTTACCAGCAAGACAGGCGGGGAGAGAGTCGATGGACGGGTGTATACGCGTACTTTTGGCGGACGACCATCCGCTGGTGCTGGAGGGGCTTCGCTACCGGCTGGAAGCGCAGCAGGGCGTTGATCTCATTGGGGTGGCCAGCTCAGGCCAGGAGTTGCTGGAACTCGCCCGGGAGTTGCAGCCGGACGTGGTAGTCACGGACATTACCATGCCCGGTTTGTCTGGCCTCGAAGCGTGCAAGATTCTAAAGAAAACCTGTCCGGACATTCGGGTGCTGGTGCTGACCATGCATGACAATGAGGAGTACATCCGGCGCGCGGTGGCCTGCGGGGCGGCGGGCTACGTGCTCAAGGATGCCTCGGCCGAACAGATGGTCTTCGCCCTGCGCGAGGTGGCAAGCGGGCGCAGCCATTTCGGCTCCGGCGTTTCCCGTGTGCTTCTCGAGGAGAAGCCGGATCGCCTGACGCCGCGCGAGACCGCCATCCTGAAACTGATGTTCGAAGGCATGAGCAGCCGCGACATTGGTGAAGCACTCTCCATCAGTGCTCGCACGGTGGAGTCACATCGCAGCAACATCTACCGCAAGCTCAATACCAACTCCCTGGCTGGCCTGTTTCGCTATGCGATGCGGCATGGCCTGGTCGAACTCGAGTAATCGCCCCGGGTCGCGACTTCAATCGGTTCTGCGGTCACCCATCGACCACCTGAGCGCGCAGCCAGGCGATCTCCTCGGCCCAGATCTCCGGCTCGATGGTTTCCAGCACCATGGGGATCTCGTCGATGCGCGGGTCGCGCATGATAGTGGTGAAGGCGTCTAGCCCGATGTTGCCCCGGCCCAGGCTGTGATGGCGGTCGACCCGGCTGGCGTACTCGCTCTTGGCGTCGTTGAGATGCATGCCGCGCAGGTACTCGAAGCCCACCACCTTGCCGAACTCGTCGAGGGTGGCGGTGCAGGCCTCGGGGGTGCGCAGGTCGTAGCCTGCGGCGAAGGCGTGACAGGTATCGATGCACACGCCGACCCGCGACTTGTCGTCGACCTGCCCGATGATCTCGGCCAGGTGTTCGAAGCGCCAACCCAGGTTGGTGCCCTGGCCGGCGGTGTTCTCGATCACCGCGATGACGCCGCGGGTCTCGGTGAGGGCGTGATTGATGGAGTCGGCGATGCGGGTCAGGCATTCACTCTCGCTGATCTTCTTCAGATGGCTGCCGGGATGGAAGTTGAGCAGGGTCAGGCCGAGCTGCTCGCAGCGCTGCATCTCGTCGAGGAAGGCGGCGCGGGACTTCTCGAGTCCTGCCCTGTCCGGGTGGCCGAGATTGATCAGGTAGCTGTCATGGGGAAGGATCTGCCCGGGACCGAAACCGTGCTGCTTGCAGGCGCTGCGAAAGGCCTCGATGGTGGTGTCCTCGAGGGGCTTGGCGCGCCACTGGCGCTGGTTCTTGGTGAACAGGGCGAAGGCGTCGGCGCCGATCTCGACGGCGCGTAGCACGGCCTGATCGGGTCCGCCTGCGGCACTGACATGGGCGCCGAGGTATTTCATCTGACCTCTCCGTGGGTTGGGCAACGCCAATACGATAGCATGCACTCGCCCTGGTCCTGCTAACCTCAAAGGGAGGAAGCCGAGGATATGCCCTATGTTGCTACTCGCACTGGTCGCCATGAGCACACCCTCCGAAGAGGGCCAGATCGCAGCGGCGCTGTCTCGCATCGATGCCCTGCAGGGGTATCGCCTCACGCTGCGCAGCCAGGGCAGTAGCGGTGAAGAGGTCATCCGCTACAGCTATCAGGGTCCCGGCTACGTACGCATGGACATGGAGACGCCCTACGCTGGGGCGGTGCTGATCTACCGTCCCGATACGGGCAAGGTGCAGCTGTGGCCCTTCGGCTCGCCGGGCAGGCGGCCGGGTCTTTCCCTGCGGCCTACCAACCGAATGGTACGCAGTTCGCGAGGGCATCGCGTGGACCAGTCCGACGTGGGCACGCTGCTGCGCAATGTGCAGCAGTTGCAGCAGCTCGGCAGCGCACGCTTGCTCGAGCCGACGACGCTTGATGGGCACTTGGTCAAGCACGTGGTGGTGGAGGCCGAACCCGGGCGAACGGTACACGAGGTATCGCGCTACGACCTGTGGCTCGACGAAAACACGCTGTTCCCGCTCAGGGTTAACAGCTACGACCGGCGCGGCGTGCGCCTGGAAAGCGTGCGTCTGGAAGATGTCGAGCTCGACCCTGCCTTCCCCCCTGACCATTTTGCACCCTGACGTTCGTGGTAATAGCGACCATGGCAAGCTTCGACTTCGACACCACCTGGTACATCGAGGCGCCGATCGGCGAGGTATTCAATGCCCTGACCGATTCGCTGCACTGGCCCGACTGGTGGCCTGGCCTCGTCGACGTGCAGCCGCTCTTGGCCGGCAACGAGTACGGCATTGGGCGCACTCAGCACTTCGTCTGGAAGAGCCGATTGGGCTATCACCTGCGCTTCGATATTCGCATCACCCGTGTATGTGAGCCTCGCTTGATCGAGGGGGTGGCGAGTGGCGATGTGGCTGGTTTTGGGAGCTGGCAGCTGCATGAGGAGAATCTTGGTACCCGGGTACGTTACCTCTGGCAGGTGCGTACGGTGCCTCCGTGGATGGGGCTGCTGGCTCGGGTGGCACGGCCGTTGGTCGTCTGGAATCATCAGGCCATGATGCGCGAAGGTCATGCGGGGCTGATACGACACCTGGCCAGGTTTGCGCCGCACCCGGAGGGGAAGGTCAGGAGCTTGCCATCGAGGGAGGGTTGGTAGCCATCAAGGCAAAAAGGTATGCTGCGTTCCACTCATCGAAGTGGCGATAGAGATGTCATGAAGGCCTCGCATAACAATAGCAAGCGTGAGCGCCCGAAAGGAGAGAGCCATGATGGTGGCTCTCCCGCTGTCTCCTGCGAGCAGGTCCGGCGCGAACTCGAGGAGGCGCACGAGGAGATCGCTCATCTCAAGTACACCCTGAATCGGGTTCAGCGCATCGCCCGGTTGGGTTACTGGCGCCTGAGCCTCAAGACCGGCGACCTCTTCTGGTCCGAGGTGATTTACGACATTTTTGGCGTCGACCCCAAGAGCTTCACGCCTAGCCTTCTTGGCTTCAAAGCCATGGTTCACCCCGAGGACCTGGAGAGTGTAGAAGCCGCCATCGTGCGTGCGCATCAAAAGGGACAGCATGATGTCGTGCATCGAATCATTCGGCCTGATGGCGAGATCCGCTGGGTTCATGAGCTGGCTGATAACGTGCCGGAAGGGGACGATCAGATCCTGATCGGCACCGTGCGCGACATCACCGAACAGAAGAAGCTCGAGCTGCGCCTGCGCCAGCTGTCGCGCACAGATGAACTCACCGCGCTGTTCAACCGACGCTATTTCATGCAGCGACTGGTGCAGGAGCTGGCTCGCTACCGGCGTTACGGCAGGCCGACATCGGTGGTGCTGTTCGATTTCGATTACTTCAAGCGCATCAACGACACCCATGGTCACCCCGCCGGCGACCAGGTGCTTGTAAGCGTGGGCGCGCTATTGCGCGAAAGGTTGCGCACGAACGACATTCCTGCCCGGCTCGGTGGCGAAGAGTTTGCCCTGCTGCTGCCTGAAACCGGCCTCAAGGAGGCCGTGGGTGTGGCGGAAAAGGTGCGCCAGCTGGTATTTGAACAGGCATTCATGTCGGAAGAAGGCAATCGCTTCAGTGTGTCGATTACCTGTGGGGTGTCGGCATTCCACGGTACCGAAGAAACGGTGGAAGCTATCCTGCATCGCGCCGATCAGAATCTCTATGAAGGCAAGCGAGCCGGGCGCAACCGGGTCGTTGCGGATGAGCGGGGTCGTTAAGGGCGTGCCGTCCAGCGGATATGCTCTGCTGGAACAGGCTGACGGACTGTCCGATGCGTTGGACCTGGCGCTGGGCAAGCCATCGACACAGCCCTTGACCTCGCGCCTCTATCACACCTTGCGCGAATGGATTCAGGCGGGGCGACTGGTCAGCGGCCAGCGACTGCCCTCCACCCGGCAGTTGGCCCAGGAACTGGGCCTGGGGCGCAATACGGTACTGGCCGCCTTCGACCAGCTGCTGGCGGAAGGTTTCCTGGTAACCCGCCATGGTTCGGGCACATTCGTTGCCGACCTGCCGTTCCAGCTTGAGACGACAGCTGACACCGCGTCATCGCCATCGGTAGTGGATGGCAGCGTGAACCTCTCCGCACGGGGCACGGCGTTGCTTGCCTACTGTCCTGCCCGGCAAGGGCGCCACCCTGCCTTCGTGCCCGGCGTGCCGGCGCTGGACCGCTTTCCCCATGCCCAGTGGCAGCGTTTGGTGCGCCGTCACCTGCAACACATGCCCATGGATTGGCTCGCCTATCAGGTTCAGGGCGGTGTTCCGTCGCTGCGCGAGGCGCTGGCCGATTATCTGCAGCTGTCACGCTCGGTGCGATGTCGCCCCGAGCAGATCCTGATCGTGCAGGGGGCCCAGCAGGGCTTCGAACTGATCGTGCGACTGTTGAGCGACAGCGGCGATGAAGTATGGCTCGAGGAGCCGGGCTACCATGGCGCCCAGGCCTGTTTCGCGGCGGCGGGTCTCGATATGCAGCCGGTGCCGGTAGACGGTGAGGGCATGCAGATCGAGGCCCTCGACGATCCGGGGCATCCGCGGCTGATCTACGTTACACCCTCGCACCAGTATCCCAGCGGCGTGACCATGAGTCTCGCCCGGCGGCTGGCGTTGCTTGAAGCCGCCGAGCGACACGGGGCCTGGATCGTGGAGGACGACTACGACAGTGAATTTCGCTATGGCCAGCGGCCTGTTGCCGCCCTGCAGGGGCTGGTGGAAGACGCGCGGGTCATCTATGTGGGCACCTTCAGCAAGGTGATGTACCCCGGCCTGCGGTTGGGCTACCTGGTGCTGCCCGAGCCGCTGGTCGAGCCGTTTCGGCGGGCCAATGCACGGCTCCATCGCGAGGGGCAGTACGCCGTTCAGGCCGCCCTGGCCGAGTTCATTGCACGAGGCCATTTTTCTCGCCATGTGCGTCGCATGCGCGACTGCTACCGCAGGCGCCAGGCCATGCTGCGCGAGGCCTTGGCACCGGCCGTGGCGCGTGGCTTGCGGCTATCCGAAGGGCAGGCCGGCATGCACCTCGTGGCCTGGCTCGACGATGCCGAATATGAGCGCCACCTTGTCGATCGAGCGGCGGGCGAGGGGATCTCACTGTCGCCGCTATCGAGCTACTACCTGATCGCAGGCAGGCCTGGGCTGGTGCTGGGCTATGCCGGTACTGTCGAAGACGAGATCGAGCGGGCCGGTCGCTGGTTGGCCCAGGCGTGGTGTGAATTGACAAGCGACTAGTGGTCAGCGGCACTTCTGCGTCAGCGCCGACAGCGAGCTCAGCTGCCTTCCCTCCGCCTCGAAGTTCTCCGGCGCTAGCCAGCGTTCCAGGCGCGCCTCGACGGCTGGCCATTCACTGTCGAGCAGGGAGAACCAGGCGGTATCGCGGCTATGCCCGTTCTCCACCCGATGCTGGCGGAAGATACCCTCGAAGCGAAAGCCCAGGCGCACGGCGGCACGCCGTGAGGCGGCGTTGAGCGCATTGCATTTCCATTCGTAGCGCCGGTAGCCCAGTGCGAAGGCGTGGCGCATCATCAGCAGCATGGCTTCCGTGGCTGCCGGCGTGCGTCGTAGAGCTGGCGTGAAGTGAATGTGGCCGACCTCGATGCTGCCGTGCTCCGGGACGATGTTGAGGTAGCTGGCCAGGCCCAGCGCCCGGCCGGGTGTCCGCTCGTCAGCCGTCTCGACGATGGCCTCAGTCGTCTCGACAATGGCATAGAACAGCGGGTCGTCGCTTTCCGACCTGGCCTCCAGCCAGGTGCGGTACTGCCCGGCATCGGCGAACGGCATGCCGCCGGAGTAGGTCCAGCGCGCCTCGGGGGTGTCGTGTGGGCCTTCGCCGGGGGCCAGGAAGGCGGCATGCAGCGAATCGGCATGACGTTCCGGCGCCAGTGGCTCGAGGTGAACCCGGCAACCCTGCAGTGCCATACGATCGGGCCGGCGTGCCGGCTGCCAGGCGGGCAGGGCGGCGCCGACCGGCTGGCCATGCTCGTTGCGCAGCGCATCGCTCGGGCTCATGTACCTTGCTCCTCTTTCGCCAGCTTCTGCATATGGCGCCATAGCAGGCGTGCCTGCGGATCGCGGCTTTCGGCCAGGGCCGCTTCGACGCCTTCCTGGTCGGCCCGGGAGCGCTGGCGGCCGAGCTTGGCCTTGCCCGTGAGCGTCTCGATGCGAAGGCGAAAGCCGACCACGCCGGACTGCATCTTGCTCAGATACTCGCGCTCGCGGCCCAGCGAATCGAGCAGCGCGGGCTCGTAGTGCGCCAGGCTGCGGTCGAGCAGTGTCCGCGTGTCCTCGTCATTCAACACTTCGATGCTGCCCGTGGCATGCACGGCCAGGTAGTTCCAGGTGGGCACGGCGGGCTGGCTGGCGTACCAGGACGGCGATATGTAGGCATGGGGGCCGCTGAAGATCGCCAGCGCCCGGTTGCCATCCAGCGTACGCCACTGGGGGTTGGCGCGGGCGAAGTGGCCGTAAAGCGTGCCGAGTTCGCCTTCACTGCGCTCCAGCATCAGGGGCAGGTGAGTGGCCGACAGCTCGGCATCGACCAGGGCGGCGAAGCCGTGCCGGTCGATCAGCTCCCAGGCCTGTTCGCGGTCGAGACGCATCGATGGGGGAACGTACATGGCGCCTCCGCTCAGCCCTGGTCTGCTTGCGTGTCGAACAGCAGGCCGTAGTGATAGAAGGTGGTATCGCGCTGCCAGCCCAATGACTCGTAGAGCGCCTGGGCGGTTCGATTGTCGATCTCGGTGGCGAGCTTGAGGTGGCCGACGCCATGAGAACCGGCAAGCTCCCTGGCGGCCAGCATCAAGGCTCGGCCGACACCGCTGCGACGTGCCTGGGGTGCGACGAACAGGTCATTGAGCAGCCACAGCGGCGCCAGGCGCACGGTGGAAAGCAGCGGGTAGAGCTGAACGAAGCCCTGCAGCTCTCCCGCGGGGCTCTCGTGGACCAGGATGTGCGAGTCGCCAAGCTCCAGGCGTGCCTGAAGGAATTGCCGTGCGCCCGCGAGGTCCGGTTTCTGGCGATAGAACTGCCGGTAGCCGTCGAGCAGTGCGCTGAGCGGTTCTAGATCGTCCAGGGTGGCATGGCGGATGGACATGGATGGCTCCTCGCGTTTTCTGGTGGGTGCCACCCAGTGTGAGACGAAGCTGGTTCCTTGATAAGAGCCAGTTTTGGGAGATTTTGGAGAGCCACTTGGCGTTGACATTCATATCTGAAAAAACGCCAGCCATCCGCTGCCCTCAGGCTAGAATGGAGCGATGAATCTCTCGACCGAAACCGGGCGCCCCGGTGAAGCTTCCCACCTGCCCGAGCTGACGCTGAACTTGCCGTATCGGCCACCCTATGACTGGCAGGCGATACTGGCCTTCCTGGCGCGCCGGACCATACCGGGGCTCGAGCGCATCGATGGGGAGTGCTATCACCGGGTCTTCCGGGTGGGCGAGGCGGTCGGTAGCGTAAGTGTGAAACATGTTCCCGCCGACAACGCCTTGCTCGCTTCGATCCGGCTGCCCGAGGCCGCGGCCCTGTCTGGCGTCACGGCCCGGCTGCAGCGGCTGTTCGACCTGGAGGCCGATCCTGAGGCGATATGCCTGGGACTTGGCCGCGATGTCACGCTGGCGCCGCTCGTGGCGAGCCGCCCCGGGCTGCGCGTGCCGGGTGGGTGGGACCCTTTCGAGGTCGCTGTGCGGGCGATCCTCGGCCAGCAGGTCAGTGTCGATGCCGCGACCCGGCTGGCCGGACGCCTGGTCGAACGCCTCGGCGAACGGGTTGCAGGGCAGGCAGCGCCAGGCCTCGACCGACTGTTCCCATTGCCCGAACGCTTCACCTTCGATGAGATCAAGGCGCTCGGCATGCCCGGCGCGCGAGCCAATGCCCTGGTGGGGTTGGCGTTGGCCTACCGTGAGCGGCCGCAGCTGTTCGAGCGGCGGGATCTCGACGACACCGTGGCCCACCTGTGCGCCTTGCCCGGCATCGGCGCATGGACGGCTCACTACATCGCCATGCGCGGACTGAGGGAGAGCGATGCCTTCCTACCTTCGGACGTGGCGCTGCAGCGGGCGCTGGCGGAACAGGGCCGGCGGCCCACGCCGCGTGAGCTGCTTGCGCGTGCCGAGGCATGGCGGCCCTGGCGTGCCTACGCCGTGATGCACCTATGGCATGCCGATGCCGCCACCACGCAAGCAAATCCGCAACGGGAGTAGTGCGATGCGACTCTGGACTGATCGACTGCCGTCCCCGGTGGGGGAACTGTGCCTGGTCGGCGATGACCAGGGCGCACTTCGGGCGTTGGAATTCGATAGCCATGACGAGCGGCTGCACCGCCTGCTGGCGCGGCACTACCGCCGCTACGAACTCGTCAAGGGCACGGCGCCTGGTGCCATTCTCCAGGCCCTCGAGTCCTACTTCGCCGGCGACCCGTCCCACCTCGATGCGCTGCCGGTGGCCACCGGCGGCACCGAGTTCCAGCGCCAGGTATGGCAGGCGCTGCGCGGAATCCCGGCCGGCACCACGATCAGCTACGGTGAGCTGGCTGCGCGGATCGGGCGCCCCGGCGCCAGCCGCGCCGTGGGCCTGGCCAATGGCGCCAACCCGGTGGCCATCGTGGTGCCGTGCCATCGGGTGATCGGCGCCAACGGCACTCTGACCGGCTATGGTGGCGGGCTGCCGCGCAAGCGCTGGCTGGTGGAGCACGAGCGGGGGCTGGTTCAGGGGGAGCTGGCACTCGTCTAGCTCGGCCGGCTCAGGCCTCGTCGGCCAGCCCTTCCAACAGCTTGCCCAGCAGTTCACTCAAGGCTCGCTGCTCCTCGCAGCTGAGAGCCGCAAGCATCCTGGCTTCGTTCTCCACGTGACGTGGGACCATTCGGTTCATCAGCGCCAGGCCCTCTTCGGTCAGTGACACCAGCGTCCCGCGCCGATCCTCGGGATTCGGCGAACGCCTGATCAGGCCTGCTTTCTCCAGCCGGTCCAGCCGGCTGGTCATGCCCCCGGACGAGATCATCAGCGTCTCGAAGAGCTGAGTCGGTCCCAGGCAATAGGGGGCTCCCGAACGCCGCAGCGTCGCCAGTACGTCGAACTCTCCTGCCTGCAGGCCGTACTCCTTGAAGAAAGCCTGCAGCCGCTCCTGGGTGAGCGACTGCATGGTCTTCAAATATCCCACCACCTCCATCGGCAGCAGGTCGAGATCGGGCATTTCCTGTTGCCATTGAGCAATGGCTTGCTTGACACGGTTCATGGCTATGATTATCTTTCCATAAAGATACTTTTTGGCAAGATTCTTTTTGCCGTTCTATAGGAGCCCTATCATGGCGAACTCCACATCACCAGGCAACCGTGCCGGCTGGTACGCTCTGGGCTGCCTGCTGCTGGTCGGCAGCCTGTTGGCTCTCTCGCTGGTCGTGGCCAAGCTCGCCGACAATGCCGGCGCGCCGCGCTTGAGCTTCCTGATGGTGGCGGTGGCCGGTGCCGGCCTACTGCTACTGGCGCTGGCAGCCGTACAGCGCCAGCCGATGAGACTCAATCGGCGCATTCTCGAATATGCGTTGATTTCGGGTGCGCTGTTCGCCCTGCCCAATGCACTGGTCTTCCTGGCGGTACGCCACGTGGGTGCCGGCTTCATCTCGCTCAGCTTCGCCTTTCCGATTCTCTTGACCTGGATGCTGGCGGTAGGACTGGGCATGGAGCGCGTCAATGCGCTGCGGCTGCTGGGTGTCATGTTGGGTCTGACTGGCGGAGTGCTGCTGGCATGGGCCAAGGCAGGCGGTATGCAGGGCGCCCAGGGTTGGGCTGCCCTGGTTCTGGCGATTCCCTTGATCCTTGCGCTGGGCAATATCTATCGCACCCTGCGCTGGCCCGGTGAGACAGGGGCGGTGTACCTGGCGGCACTGATGTTGCTGGGCGGAGCGCTGACGCTCGCCCCCTTCGTGCTGGCGTTCGAATCAGGACAAGTACGGCAGCTGCTCGGTTGGGAAGTGATTCGTCTGCTGCTGGTGGAAGCCATGGTCTTCACCGTGCTCTACGTCTTCTACTTCGTGCTGCAGAAGATTGCCGGACCCGTCTACCTCAGTCAGATCGGCATGGTGGCTGCCCTGGTCGGCACGCTGATCGCCGTCACGTTGCTGGGGGAGTCGATTCCGCCCTTCCTGGGCCTGGCGGCGGCGCTGGTGGTCCTCGGCGCCTTACTGTTTCACCGCGGCGCTTCGCGCCGCGACACCAATCCGCCGGCCACGGCGGATGCCTGACCCCTGGAGAAAATATTGCGAGAAAATTCATCCAGTGAACATGCGCTCTGAAGCGAGCTGTTGCTGACGAAGCACGGTACTTCTTTATTTATCTGCTATCTTTCATTTCCAGTCGGGATGCGTGCTTAGTTAATACATAATAAACACGATCCCTTATTTATAGCGGATTATTATAATGCTTGATCTATTGCTGCTCCGTAGTTTCGTAACAATTGTCGAGGAGGGCAGTTTCACTGCCGCGGCCAACCGATTGCATCTTACCCAGCCTGCGATCAGCGGGCATCTGCGCCGCCTGGAATCACAGCTTGGCAAGCCGCTGCTGCAGCGAACGACGCGAAGTTTCCAGCTGACGCCGGATGGCGAGAGTCTGCTGAGCTATGCCCGAGCAATGCTGAGCCTCAATCGAGATGCCATAGCACAGCTTGCGAGTTCGTCCTTTCATGGCTGCCTGCGCCTGGGTGTGTCTGAGGATCTTGCCCATGAGCGGCTAATGAGGACACTGAAACGCTTTACGAAGCGTCACTCTCTGACAAGCATCGAGGTGCGGGTTGGCATTCCATCAGACTTGCTGGCCTCCATGCGCCAAGGCCACCTCGATATGGTACTGGGGGCGCAGTGTGGAGAGCAGGAGGCAGGCATCTGTCTTTGGCGGGAGCCGTTGGCCTGGGCCTGGGCCGAAGGCGAGCCTTGGGAGCTTCCTTCGCCGCTGCCCCTGGCACTTTTCCCCGAGCCATGCCCGTATCGGGAAATCGCCCTGGCGCAATTGGCGATGGCGGGAATCGTGCAGCACACAGTCGTGCTGTGCATGAGTGGTGCTGGCATGCGCGCCGCCGCCGCCAGCGGTTTTGCCATTGCTCCCATGCCCGTCAGTCAACTGGGGCCGGGGCTGGTCGCGCTTTCATCCGAGCATGGCCTGCCATTGCTGCCCGATGCCGAAGTCAGGCTGATCACTGAGGATAACGCCGATGAGCAGGGGTTGCTGGTGGCATTGACGGATGCCCTGGTCACCGAGTTGGCTCCGGCACGGATGGTCGAGACGGCCTGAAGTCATCACCCACGAGTCGCCTGGCCTGTCGATTCATCGTGCCGCCGTTCGATCTCTCATCAGGCAGCCATGAGGCTGCGCTTATCAGGAGACAATGCCATGCAATACATGCTGATGTGCTGTATCGACGAGGCGCTGTGGAGCGGCCTGCCGGATGCCGAGCGAGACGAGGTCATGAACGACTATAATGCCCTGATCCAGGAGATGGTCACCAGCGGCCACTACCGCGGCGGTGCCCGGCTACAGTCGGTGGACAGTGCCACCACGTTGCGCGAGAAGAACGGCAAGGTGGTGACACTGGACGGCCCCTTCGCCGAGAGTCGCGAACAGCTGGGCGGATTCCATGTGGTGGAGTGCCGCGACCTGGACGAGGCCTTGTCGCTGGCCCGGCGTATTCCGCCACTAAGGGTCGGCGGTTCTGTCGAGGTA
Organism: Halomonas sp. ANAO-440; assembly: GCF_019915905.1. Taxonomy (NCBI): domain Bacteria; kingdom Pseudomonadati; phylum Pseudomonadota; class Gammaproteobacteria; order Oceanospirillales; family Halomonadaceae; genus Halomonas; species Halomonas sp. ANAO-440. The sequence continues at coordinate 120,732 of NZ_JAHXBV010000005.1, forward strand.
AGACCGGTGGACCCCGCCTATCGACTATGAGGGGCCTGAGTGACCCTGGACGATCTCTATCGCCGTGAGTATGGCCGTGTGTTGGCCAGCCTGATTCGCCGGTTCGGTCACTTCGAACTGGCGGAGGATGCCGTGCAGGCGGCCTTCGAGGCGGCGATGGTGCAGTGGCCGGCGCAGGGCTGGCCACCGAACCCGACCTCGTGGCTGATCTCCACGGCCCGCCACAAGGTGGTCGACCAGTTGCGTCATCAGCAGATGCGCGAGCGCAAGGGCGACGAACTGCGCCAGCACCTGGCGCTGATGCTCGAGCGCGACCTCGAGGCCGAGCCGCTCGACAGCCTGCGCCTGATCTTCGCCTGCTGCCATCCGGCCCTCGCACGACCGGCCCAGGTGGCATTGACGCTGCATGCCCTGGGCGGGTTGCGTACCGAGGAAATCGCCCGCGCCTTCATGGTGCCGGTGCCGACCCTGGCCCAGCGGCTGGTGCGGGCCAAGGCCAAGATTCGCGACGCCGGCATTCCCTTCGAGGTGCCCGACGACACGGCCCTGGGCGAGCGCCTGGAGTCGGTGCTGGCGGTGATCTACCTGATCTTCAACGAAGGCTACGCGTCCAGCTTCGGCGACGACTGGGTGCGTGGCGACCTCTGCGCCGAAGCGATTCGCCTGGGACGAATGCTGGTGCGGCTGCTGCCGGCGGAGCGCGAGGCGCGCGGCCTGTTGGCGCTGATGTTGCTGCACCATTCCCGGCGCGATGCCCGTACCGACGATAGCGGTGACATCGTGCTGCTGGAGGAGCAGGATCGCGCGCGCTGGCACCTCGATGAGATCGAGGAGGGGAGTGCCCATGTGCAGATAGCGCTGCGCGGTGGCGTGCCCGGCGGCTATGCGGTGCAGGCCGCCATTGCCGCGCTGCACGCTCAGGCGCTGACGCCGGCAGAGACCGACTGGCGGCGTATCGCCTCGCTTTACAGTCTGCTTTATGCCATCCAGCCCACACCGGTAGTGGCACTCAACAGGGCCGTGGCGATCGCCATGGCCGATGGGCTGGAAGCGGGCCTGGAGCAACTCGAGAAGATCCACCTGCCCGATTATCACCTGTTGCCCGCGACACGCGCCGACCTGCTGCGACGGCTGGGCCGCCATGATGAGGCGGCGGCGCATTACCGCCAGGCGCTGAAACTCGTGACCCACGGTGCCGAGCGGCGTTTCCTCGAGCGCCGCCTGCGCGAGGTGCTGGCGAACGCTGCCGGTGTCGATTCGTCGCTGGCTGGTTCGAAAGGGGGGTGAGGCCTTTATTGGCCGCCCCAGACTTACCACTCAGGAGACATTCCCATGAGCTACGTCGATGGTTTCGTATTGCCGGTTCCCGAAGGGAACCTCAAGCCGTATCTGGACATGGCCCGACGGGCCGGCGAGGTCTGGCGCGAGCACGGAGCGCTGGAGTACGTGGAATGTGTGGCCGACGACGTCAAGCCGGGAGAGCACACTTCCTTCCCCCAGAGCGTCAAGCTGGAGCCGGGAGAGACGGTGATCTTTTCCTGGATCCTCTACGCCTCGCGCGAAGAGCGCGATCGTATCAACGCCAAGGTGATGGAAGACCCGCGAATGGCCGACATGATGGATCCGGCTAACCACCCCTTCGATGGCAAGCGCATGATCTGGGGCGGATTTCGAGAGGTGCTGAGGCTGCCTTGACTCAGCGCTTGACCTGCCGGGTCCATAAAGAGGCCGGCCACGGCCGAGATGAGTATTTGACCGGTGAGGCTGCGGTCAGGCCTCATCCTCCTTTAGGTGCTGGCGCGCCTCCTGGGCGCTCTCGTAGATATGAGGTGCCACGGCGCGCTCCTCCAGGGCATGGCCGAGCTTCCTGCGCATGAAGCTGCTGGTGGTATAGCGGGTGACCCGATGATAGAAGCGGTGCTCGAGGTCGCTGACCATGGCCGTGTAGTCAGCGAGCAGGGATTCGTCGATACGGAAGTGGTCATAGTTGACGACGGCATACACCTTTCGACCCAGTGGCGCCAGACAGGCTTCCACGGTATCGCGGATCGTGGCGATATCTTCCGGAGACGTGACCTTGAGGTTCTCGAAGTTGATGAACAGCACGTCGGCGGCTTCGTCGAAGTGGAAGCGTTGTGCCAGGGGTAGCTCCAGCAGCAGCTCCCGAAGGCCCATGGGGGCGGAGCGGAAGATGCGTTCATCCATCACCCTGGGTGGCGTGGGCATCAGCGGCGTGAAATCCATCAGGGCCAGGATGTCATGGTCCAGGTCGACGCCTGGAGCGATCTCGATCAACTGGATGCCCGCCGTGGTGAGTTCGAAGACACAGCGTTCGGTGACGTAGCGCACCGGCTTGCCGTCTGCTGCGGCAAGCTGGCCGCTGAAGGTGCGATGCTCCACCTCAGTGACGAACTTGTGCATGCCGCCCTCGGGAAGCCGCAGCCCGCCTTCGATGATGGCGAGCGCTTCCTTCGTGGCCACGAAGGTGCCCATGAACACCACCTTGCGGGCATTCTGGCTGATATTGATGAAGCCTCCGGCGCCGGCCAGGCGAGTGCCGAACTTCGAGACATTGACGTTGCCTGCGGCATCGACCTGGGCCATGCCCAGGAAGGCGATGTCCAGGCCACCACCGTCATAGAAGTCGAACTGGGCAGGCTGGTCGATGATCGCCTGGGTATTGAGCGCGGCGCCGAAGTTGAGCCCGCCGGCGGGCAGGCCGCCGATCACGCCGGGTTCGGCGGTCAGGGTCAGCAGTTCCAGGATGCGTTCTTCGCTGGCCACCGAGCTGATCCCCTCGGGCATGCCGATGCCCAGGTTCACCACGCTGTTGGGAATCAGTTCGAAGGCCGCGCGCCTGGCGATGATCTTCCGGGCAGAGAGCGCCAGCGTTTCGGGAACGGCCATGGGGGCCTTGATCTCCCCTGAGAAGGCCGGGTTATACGCGGTACTGAAGGTTTGCCAGTGATGTTCCGGCTCATCGCAGATCACGATGCAGTCCACCAGGATGCCGGGTATACGTACGTCCTTGGGGTGCAGGGTGCCGCGCTCGGCAACTCTCTCCACCTGGACGATCACCACGCCTCCCGAGTTGCGCACCGCCGTGGCGATGGCCAGCGACTCCAGCACCAGGGCCTCACGCTCCATGGTCACGTTGCCCAGGGTATCGGCTGTCGTGCCGCGCAGCAGTGCGACCTGCAGCGGCAGGGCCGGATAGAAAAGGTACTCCTCGCCATTGATGGGCAATAGCGTGACTCGCTCGTCCACGGTTGCGTCGTTGATCTTGCCGCCACCCAGACGCGGGTCGACGAAGGTGCCGAGACCGACCCGCGTCAGGGTGCCGGGCTTGCCGGCGGCGATGTCGCGGAACAGGTGCGAGATCACGCCCTGGGGCAGGTTCCAGGCCTGGATGCGCCCCTCGATAGCAAGTTTCTGCAGTGCCGGCACGAGCCCCCAGTGCCCGCCGATCACCTTGGCCACCAGCCCTTCATGGCCAAGGTGATTGAGCCCTCGGGTCTTGCCATCCCCCTGACCCGCCGCATACATCAGCGTGAGATCCCGCGGCTGACCGGTCTCGAGAAAGCGCTGTTCCAGTGCCACGGCCAAGTGTTCGGCAAAGCCAATGCCGACGAAGCCGCCCGTGGCCACGGCATCGCCATCGCGGATCAGCTCGATGGCCTCCTCTGCGGTGACGACCTTGCCTTTCTCGTTGAAGGGGCGACGGGACAGCAGCGGGTGGGTCTGGCGGTTCATGGGCTTGGCTCCTGTTATTGTCCCGATACGTTATCACCGGAGATCGGCTCGTGGTGATAGCCTCATGGCAGAGTTCGAGGCCGGGTGCCATCCTGATGGGACACCCCTATTGCCGCAGGCCGGTATTCGAGGAGGCTTATGAAACTGTCACTGTTCTTGCGCTACCTTGCGTCATTGTTTCTGGGCGGACTACTGCTGCTTGGCACGCAAGTGGCCGGTGCCCGTGAACTTGCCGCCGAACCTGAAGACATGGTCGAGGTCGAGATTGCCACCGTGGGCGTGGCCGGCTTTGGTGGGCCGCCGGTGGTGCTGTTACGCGAGCCGGGCACCCAGGATGTCATCCCAATTTTCATCGGTCCCAATGAGGCCGCTGCCATCCTGCACGGCCTGGGCGGCGAGCGCTCCCGGCGCCCAATGACCCACGAGTTGCTCGGAGACGTCCTTTCAGGCATCGAAGTGACCCTGGAGCGGATCTATGTCGATGCCATTGTCGATCATACCTTCCTTGGGATGCTGGAGCTGCGCGTCGAGGGTTGGGATGAGCCGGTGCGAATCGACAGCAGGCCCAGCGATGCCATCGCTCTGGCGCTCTATGCGGGGGCAAGCATCCACGTGGCTCCCCAGGTGCTGGAGGCGGCGCGGCAGATTGAGTACGAAGGACTGGACGATCAAGTGGTGGCTGCGTTGGGTATCACGGTCACGCCGGCGGACGATGACTTGCGCGAAGCGCTAAGCCTGCCCGACCGGGAGGGCGTCTTGGTCAGCGATACACGCGGACCCGCCGCAGAGGCCGGTATGGAACCCGGTGCCTTGATACTCGAAGTGAACGGTGAGGTGCCGACCACGCCCATGCAGTTTCTTGAACTGGTACGCGACACCCCCCGGGGCGAAGATGCCCGGCTGCGCTACTGGCAGGAGGGGGAAGAGCACGAGATCGAGCTCTCCACCGATGTACCGCCACCACGTGCGGTGCCCCGCGAGCGACTGGAGGAGCCCGGTATCCAGGCTTGATACGACAGCGTCAACGGGCCGCCTCTGTGACCTGCACGTGGCGGCCCACCTCAATGGCCGATCATGAGCGCAGGCGGGTCAGCCCCTCCTGGGCGGTTGAGGCCACCAGTCGACCATCGCGGTCATAGATGCTGCCACGAGCGAAGCCCCGTGCCCCGCCGGCCCAGGGGCTGTCCATGTCGTACAGCAGCCAGTCGTTGATCTTCACGTCGTGATGGAACCACAGCGCGTGGTCGAGGCTGGCGATCTGCAGCCTGGGGTCGCGGAAGGTTATCCCGTGAGGAACCAGCGCCGTGGTCAGCAGGTTGAAATCCGAGCTGTAGGCCAGCAAGTAGCGGTGCAGGGCGGGGTCGTCGGGCATATCGCCGGTCAGGCGAAACCAGAGCCGCTTGCGCGAGGGCTGACCCGTCTCGGCCTCGTCTCCCAGGTGGAGAAACTCGATGGGGTGGCCGGGGAAACGTTCCAGCCGAGCCGAGGGATCACTGTCCAGGTCTTCGGGATGGGTGACCTCGGGCATGGCCATCTGGTGGGCCATGCTCTGCTCGCTGCCATGGAAGGAGGCGCTGCAGAAGAAAATCGGGCGTCCCTTCTGGATGGCGGTGACGCGTCGCGTGGTGAAGCTGGCGCCATCGCGTACGGCATCGACCTGATAGACTACCGGGCGATGGGGGTCGCCGGGCCGCAGGAAGTAGCCGTGCAGTGAATGAACCTGTCGCTCGGCATCCACTGTTTGCGTGGCGGCCGAGAGCGCTTGACCGAGTACCTGGCCACCGAACAGCTGGGGCAGGCCAAGGTCCTGGCTGTGGCCGCGAAACAGGTTTTCCTCGATCTCTTCCAGGCCGAGCAAGGCAACGAGAGCATTCAGGGCGTCGCTCATGGGCATCCTCAGGGGTGTATCATACGATTGTTTAATAGTATCAGCATACACGGAGTCCGAACCGATGCGCAGTGACGAATTCTACATGCATCGGGCGCTCGACCAGGCGAGGGAAGGGCTGGCTGCCGGCGAGGTGCCGGTGGGTGCGGTGGTGGTGGATGCGGCCGGCGAGATCGTTGGAGCCGGCTACAATTCGCCGGTGTCGTGCCACGACCCCAGCGCCCATGCCGAGGTTCGCGCACTGCGTGACGCGGGAGCCCGGCTGGGCAACTACCGACTCGACGGCTGCACGCTGTACGTCACCCTCGAACCCTGCCTGATGTGTACCGGAGCGATCATTCACGCGCGTCTGGCCCGGGTCGTCTATGGTGCGGCGGAGCCGCGTACCGGTATGGTCGAGTCCAAGGCCAATCTCTTCGTTCAGCCCTGGTACAACCACCGGGTGCAGGTGGAAGGTGGGCTGCTCGCCACGCGAGCGTCGCAACTGCTCAAGGCATTCTTCGAGGCACGCCGTGAGAGTGCAAAGAAAGACGAATCAGGATGCGCCAGTGGCTAGCGTGCCAAGCCCGTCGTCATTGAGGCGTGAAGTTCAGGTCGCGATTCTCAACGAATGGGGGGCACGATATCGAACAGCAGGCCATCGTCATCGGCGGCTTCGCCATTCAGGTCGTTGAGCTGTAGATACTGCTGCTGGCTGCGATCGACGTAGGTCAGGATCTCGTAATAGCGGCGGATATTGCGTACATAGATGACAGGCTCGCCCCCACGGGCATAGCCATGGCGGGTCTGGCTGTGCCATTCGCGTTTCTGCAGCAGAGGCAGGGCTTCGCGGACGTCCTTCCAGCGGTCGGGGTCGCCATCGAGCTGCTCGGTGATACGGCGGGCGTCGTAGAGGTGGCCCAGGCCGACATTGTAGGCGGCCATGGCCATGAACAGCCGGTCCTCGCCCTGGATCGAGTCGGGTAAGCGATCCTTGATGTGTCGCAGGTAGCGGGCGCCGCCATCAATGCTCTGGGCCGGGTCCAGGCGGTCATCGACGCCCATCTCGCCGGCGGTGGGCAGGGTCAGCATCATCAGGCCGCGCACGCCGGTGGGGGAGGTGGCCTCGGGGTCCCAGTGCGACTCCTGGTAGCCCAGTGCCGCCAGAAGCTTCCAGTCGAAGCCGGTGTTGCGGGCTGCCTCTCGAAACAGGGCCGTATAGTCGGGAAGGCGCTCATGCAGGTGGGCGATGAAGACCCGGGCACCCACATATTCCAGGTAGTCGTCGTGACCGAAGTGGCGTTCGACCAGGTCGTCAAGAACCCCTTCGTGCTGCAACTGCTCGAGGAATCGATTGGCCTCCTGCTGCAACCGCAGGCCGCCCAGGGCGGGAAAGGCCCAGGCCATGGAGAGCGGCTCGCCGATGGGAAAGCCGCGCTCGACGCCGGGGAAGAAGATGCGGTTGATGCGGAACTGGTGGTCATAGACCACGGCCGCATCGAGATTACCACTCTCCACGCGACTGAGCAGTTCGGGAACTTCGACTTCCGGCGATTCACGCCAGCCGAGCTCGGGATACTCGGCCTGCAGCTCGCGTAGCGCCTGGTCGGCGCCGGAGCCGCGGATGGTGCCGATTTCCAGGCCGGCCAGTCCTTCCGGGCTCTTGACCGGGGGCAAGCCGCGCCGATAGACCAGCACTGGCTGCAGGTCGAACATAGCCCGGCTGAATATCAGGCCTTCCAGGGTCGGATCCAGGGGCAGCGTGGCGGCGCCCAGATCCCCTTCCCGGCGCACGGTGTCGATCACACTCATGATGTGGTGGCTGGCGTCCAGGGTGAGGCTGACCTCGAGGTGGTCGGCAAAGCGCCGCATCAGTTCATACTCGAAGCCGGTCGGGCCATGGCGGCCTTCATAGTAGGTGGTAGGCGTGTTTCGGGTATGCACGCTGAGAAAATCCCGCTCACGCACAGCCTCGAGGAGGTCGTCTGGCGGGGTGAAGTGCCGGTAGGGTAGCAGGAACAGCATGACACCCAGCAGCAGCAGGGCAGCAAGGCGCAGACGGTACTGCGCTTGTCGACTCATGGGTTTGGGCATTTAGGCGACGATCGGCGATGAGGGCTTTACGATAACGTTACAAGCAGCCAGTGTCATCCGCCGGATTTCGTCCCGCCCCCGCTTTCCAGTATCATGTCGGCTTTCTGCGCCGCGTATGCGGCCCCTTCCTACGCTTGCTTCAGAGGCTCCAAAGACATGCTCGAACTTCGAGGCGCGCCTGCCCTTTCCGCTTTCCGTCACGACAAGCTGCTGGCTGCCCTGCGCGCGCGGGTTCCCGAGGTCGAGTCCCTGCACGCTAACTACGTGCATTTCGTCGATCATGACGGTGAGCTGTCCGACGATGAGCGACAGGTCCTCGACCGCCTGCTCGACTATGGTATCCAGAGTGAAGGCGCGAATGATCTTGGCGCCGAGGGGCAGCTGTTTCTGGTGGTGCCGCGAATCGGCACCCAGTCGCCATGGTCGTCCAAGGCCACCGATATCGTGCATAACTGCGGCCTGGCGAAGATCCGTCGCCTGGAGCGGGGCATCGCCTACCGTGTCGTGCTCAGGGCGCCGATGTCCGAGACCGCCTTTTCCACCATCGTGGAGACCCTGCACGACCGCATGACCGAGAACGTGCTGGCCGATGCCTCCGATGCCGCCAGGCTCTTTGCCCATCATGAGCCGGCACCGCTGGGTCAGGTGAATGTCCTCGAAGGCGGCCGCGGCGCCCTGGAGGCGGCCAACGGCGAACTGGGGCTGGCCCTGGCCGACGACGAGATCGACTACCTGCTGGCCGCTTTCCAGGAGCTGGCGCGCAATCCCACCGACGTCGAGCTGATGATGTTTGCCCAGGCGAACTCCGAGCATTGTCGCCACAAGATCTTCAATGCCGACTGGGTGGTGGACGGCAAGGCGCAGCCGCACTCGCTGTTCAAGATGATCAAGAACACCTTCAATGCCTCGCCGGACGATATCCTTTCGGCCTACAGCGACAATGCCGCCGTGATCCGGGGCAGCGAGGCGGGTCGATTCTTTCCGGCGCCGCTGACCGGCAAGGCTGCCGAGCGTGCCGTTTACGGCGCGCAGCACGAGCCGATTCACATTCTGATGAAGGTGGAAACGCACAACCATCCCACGGCCATCGCGCCTTATCCCGGGGCCGCTACCGGTGCCGGTGGCGAGATCCGTGACGAAGGCGCCACGGGCATCGGCGGCAAGCCCAAGGCGGGCCTCACCGGCTTTACCGTTTCCAATCTGCGCATACCCGAGTTCGTGCAGCCCTGGGAAGCCTTCGATTACGGCAAGCCGGACCGGATGCAGTCGGCGCTTTCGATCATGCTCGAGGGCCCCATCGGCGGCGCCTCCTTCAACAACGAGTTCGGGCGCCCCAACCTTGCCGGTTACTTCCGCACCTTCGAACAGGATGCCATGGGCGCCGGGGGCATCGAGCGGCGTGGCTACCACAAGCCGATCATGATCGCCGGCGGCTACGGCAACATTCGCGATGGCCATGTCCAGAAGGGCGTGATTCCCGTCGGTGGCAAGCTGATCGTCATGGGTGGCCCGGCCATGCTGATCGGCCTGGGCGGCGGCGCCGCTTCCTCCATGGCCTCCGGCACCTCGAGTGCCGATCTCGACTTCGCCTCGGTGCAGCGCGAGAACCCCGAGATCGAGCGCCGCGCCCAGGAGGTGATCGATCGCTGCTGGGCCCTGGGCGAGGCCAACCCCATTTGCTTCTTCCACGATGTGGGCGCAGGCGGCCTCTCCAATGCCCTGCCGGAGCTGGTCAAGGACGGCAACCGTGGCGGGCGCTTCGATCTGCGTGCCGTGCCCAATGCCGAGCCGGGCATGAGCCCGCTGGAGATCTGGTGCAACGAGGCCCAGGAACGCTATGTGCTGGCGGTGGCGCCGGAGGACCTGGAGACCTTCGAGACGCTCTGTGCCCGGGAGCGCTGCCCCTATGCCGTGGTCGGCGAGGCCATCGAGGCCCATCACCTGGAAGTGCGCGACGGCCATTTCGAAAGCCAGCCGGTCGACCTGCCCATGAGCGTGCTGTTCGGCAAGCCACCGAAGATGCAGCGCGAATTCGAGCGGGAAAGCCGGGATCTGTCGGGGGTGATGCTCGACAACCTGGACCTGCGCGAGGCGATGGAGCGCGTGCTGCGCTTGCCCACCGTCGCTTCCAAGGGCTTCCTGATCACCATCGGCGACCGCTCCATCACCGGCATGGTGGCCCGCGACCAGATGGTCGGCCCCTGGCAGGTGCCCGTGGCCGACGTGGCGGTGACCACCGCCAGCTACGATACCCATGCCGGGGAGGCTATGGCCATGGGCGAGCGGCCGCCGGTGGCGTTGATCGATCCCGCCGCCAGCGCACGGCTGGCGGTCGCCGAGGCGATCACCAACCTGGCGGCGGCGCCCATCGCCAAGCTGGGTGATATCAAGCTCTCCGCCAACTGGATGAGCGCCGCCGACCACGTCGGCGAAAACCAGGCGTTGTACGACGCTGTCCATGCCGTGGGGATGGAGCTCTGCCCGGCGCTGGGCATCGCGATTCCGGTGGGCAAGGACTCCATGTCGATGCGTACCGCCTGGACGACGCAGGACGCCAAGGGCGAGCCGGAAGAGCGGAGTGTCACCTCGCCGCTCTCCCTGGTCGTTACCGGCTTTGCCCCGGTTACCGATGCCATGGCCACCCTGACGCCGCAGATCAACCTGGAGCAGGACGAGTCCGACCTGATCCTGATCGACCTGGGCGCTGGCAAGAATCGCCTGGGCGGCTCGGCCCTGGCCCAGGTCTATGGCCAGGTGGGTGATGCCTGCCCCGACCTGGACGACCCGGAGGACCTCAAGGCGTTCTTCGCGGTGATCCAGGGCCTCAACCGTGACGGCAAGCTGCTCGCCTATCACGATCGCAGTGACGGCGGGCTTCTGGTGACGCTGCTGGAGATGGCCTTTGCCGCCCACGCTGGCCTGGAGATCAAGCTCGACTGGTTGATCGACGAGCCGGCCGACGCCGTGGATGCGCTGTTTGCCGAGGAGCTCGGTGCGGTGATTCAGGTCAATCGTCAATACACGGAAGAGGTGCTGGCCCAGTTCGCCGGCGCGGGTATCGAGACCTGCGGCGTCATCGCCCGGCCGCGCTACGACGATCAGGTCCGCGTGACCCTCTTCGAGGAGCCGCTGCTGGAGACCACGCGGCTGCTGGCCCAGCGCACCTGGGCCGAGACCAGCTACCGGATGCAGGCACTGCGCGACAATCCGGAGTGCGCCAAGAGTGAGTTCGACGGTCTGCTCGACAGCCGCGACCCGGGTCTTTCCGCGAGTCCTGCCTTTGACGTGGATGAGGATATCGCCGCGCCCTACGTGAATACGGCTCGACCGGCGGTGGCAGTCCTGCGCGAACAGGGCGTGAACGGCCAGCTGGAAATGGCCTGGGCCTTTGACCGTGCGGGTTTCGAGGCCGTTGACGTGCATATGAGCGATATCCTCGAGGGGCGCGTCGGTCTCGAGTCGTTCAAGGGCCTGGTTGCCTGTGGCGGCTTCTCCTATGGCGACGTGCTGGGCGCCGGCGGCGGCTGGGCCAAGTCGGTACTGTTCAACGAGCGGGCTCGCGAGCAGTTTGCCGCCTTCTTCGCCCGGGACGACAGCTTCGGCCTGGGCGTCTGCAACGGCTGCCAGATGTTCGCCCAGCTGCGGGAGCTGATTCCCGGCACCGAAGACTGGCCGCGCTTCGTGCGCAATGAGTCCGAGCAGTTCGAGGCGCGGGTGGCCATGGTCCAGGTGGAGAAGAGCCCCTCGATCCTGCTGGCTGGCATGGAGGGCTCACGCCTGCCGATCGCTGTGGCCCATGGGGAGGGGCGTGCGGAATTCCGCGACAGCGCCCACCTGCGCAGCATGCAGGTCGGGACCCAGGTGGCGCTGCGCTACGTGGACAACTACGGCCAGGTGACCAGCCACTATCCTGCCAACCCCAACGGTTCACCCTCCGGCATTACCGGTCTGACGACGCCGGATGGCAGGGTAACGATCATGATGCCGCATCCGGAGCGGGTGGTCCGGGCCGTCACCAACTCCTGGCGTCCGGCGGAGTGGAGCCAGGACGGCGCCTGGATGCGGCTGTTCCGCAACGCTCGGGTCTGGTTGGACTGACAGGCATCAGTGAAGCAAGGGCGCGAAACAAGTGCGTGAAAAGAATGAGGCGACCGTCAGGTCGCCTCATTCGTTTTCGTGGTGGATGGTAACTTTCAAGATACGGGTTCTATGACGCCATCATTGTCAGGTCCAGGCAGCTTCGGCTACTCATGAAACCCTCAAGTACGGCATGTTCCGCCTGCTTTTGCTTGATGATGACCGACATGGCGGGATAGAGCGCCGGTATAGCGGTGGCCTCGCGGAGATGCTGGTGAAACCGCAGCGAGTACTTCGCATCGATGATGGCCTGTTCCAGGACATCGCTTGCCATGTCCGGACTACAGATGAAGTAGGGCTGGGCGGCGCTGGGCTGCTCTCCGCGGGTGGGCAATTCCGTCAGCCCATCCGTCAGCCCAAGCTGACGGGACACGCGTTGCAGCTCTTCGATGCGCATCTCACACTGGATGCCCAGGGATGCCATCAGGCGGCTTACCGAAGTATCGAAGGTCAGGAAGCTGAAGGCGAGCTGGCGGTAGCGGGATAGCTCGGCTTTCTCATGGGCCTCGGCCAAGGTCAACAATTCATCCAGTACCAATACGAGCCTGGCGATCTTTGTTCTAGTTTCAGGCATGGCAGTGTCCTCTAAACGGGGTAGAGCAGCAGCGTCCTTTCATGGCAGGAGACTGGCGACCTTATTGCCCGTTTTACATGATTTGCATCAACTGCCACGACGTTTTTAACCGCTGTGGCAACGATTCCATTCGCTGGGTATTACGAAAACCATTACCACCATCCCCCATTGCCCGATGAGTGGACTACGGCTTTCGTCTGACACGGCTCTGAACTCCCACTATAGACGAGCGCTGGGGAAGCCGCCTGTCGAGAAATAAAACAGATGTTTGAATATTTGCCTGGATGCCGCCAAACTGCATAAAAGCCCTTGAATGGAAAGGCGGCATGAAAAAGGAAATTTTTTGTGACCGAGTGATGCTCACCTTTGCGAGTCATGTGGCCGAGGTGACCCTGAAGCGCGCGCGAGAGCACAATGGGCTCGACTGGGCGATGATCGACGGCCTGCTCGCGGCGCAGCAGCGGCTGACCGAGCTCGACGGCCTGCGTGCCGTGGTGCTGGCTGGAGAGGGCAAGAGTTTCTGCGCAGGGCTCGACATGGCGGCCATCATGACGCAACCAAAGCGATTGCCCTCGCTACTGGCAGCCGATGAGCGGGGGATCAATCCGGTACAGCGCCTGGCGCTGGGCTGGCGTGACGCCGGGGTGCCGGTGATCGCCGCCCTGCATGGCCATGTCTACGGCGGCGGTCTGCAGATTGCGCTGGGGGCGGACATCCGGGTGGCGCATCCCGACGCCAGCCTGGCGCTGTTGGAAATCGTCTGGGGCATCATTCCGGACATGGCCATCAGTGTAACGGCGAGTGATATTCGGTCGGACGTCCTGCGTGAGCTGGCCTGGACGGGGCGTAAGCTGGATGGGGCCGAAGGCCTGGCGCTCGGCATCGTGACCCGGCTTGCCGATGACCCGCAGGAAATCGCCCGGACTATCGCGGCTTCGGTCGCGGCGCGCTCGCCAAAGGCGGTGGCTGCCGCCCGCGAGCTTTTCACGCTTGCCCCCGGGCTTCCTCAGCGGGAGCGGCTGGCTCTGGAAGCGCGCCTGCAGGGTGGCCTGCTGGGCGGCGAGGAGCAGATGGAGGCCGTGGCCGCCCGAATGGAGGGCAGGGAGCCCCATTTCCCCTGAGGCCCCGTCAAGCCTGACGATGGCTGCGTTGACCGGGTAAGATGGCGGCTTCGTGCCGCCATGCCTGACCTGCCCATGTCTGATCTGCCAATGACGTTGTCGCCCACTGTTTCGCTGCCTGCCCGTCAACCTGCGTTGCGCCCCTACCAGCAGGAGGCGGTGAAGCGGGTCGTCGAGCACTTTCGCGCCGGCCACGAGCCGGCCGTGGTGGTGTTGCCCACCGGCAGCGGCAAGTCGCTGGTGATCGCCGAGCTGGCGAGGCTGGCCCGGGGGCGGGTGCTGGTGCTCGCCCACGTGCGTGAACTCGTCGAACAGAACCATGCCAAGTATCTCGACTACGGGCTCGAGGCCGATATCTTCAGCGCCGGCCTCGGACTCAAGGAGAGCGCCCGCCAGGTAGTGTTCGGCTCGGTGCAGTCGGTGGTGCGCAATCTCGACCGTTTCGCCGCCGGCGATCACCCCCGTGGCGCCTTCACCCTGCTGGTGATCGACGAGTGTCATCGTGTCTCCATGGACGAGGGTTCGAGCTACCGCCGGGTGATAGACCGGCTGCGCCGGCACAATCCGAGCCTCAAGATCCTGGGCCTCACGGCGACGCCCTACCGGCTGGGGCAGGGATTCATCTACCACCGTCACCATCACGGCATGGTGCGTGGTGACGACGACTGCTTCTTCCGCGATTGCGTCTTCGAGCAACCCCTGCGACTGATGGTCAAGCAGGGCTATCTGGCTCCACCGACACGTGTCGATGCGGCGCTTTTCAAGGATGGTAAAGAACTGCGCTATGATTTCTCGGCGCTTCGGCCTGCCAACGGCGGACTGTATCGGGAAGACGAGCTGAATCGAGTGGTGGCTGCCAGCCGTGCGACCCCGGGCATCGTCGCCGAAGTCATCGAGCGTGCCCGGGAGCGGCAAGGGGTGATGCTGTTCGCCGCCACGGTGGCCCATGCCGAGGAAATCCTGGGCTACCTGCCGGCTGGTGAGGCGGCGCTGATTACCGGCGAGACGGCATCGCAGCAGCGCGAGGCGGTCATCGCCGCGTTCAAGGCCCGACGGCTCAAGTTCCTGGTCAACGTCGCGGTGCTGACCACCGGTTTCGATGCCCCCCACGTCGACCTGATCGCCATCCTGCGGCCCACCGAGTCGGTGAGTCTCTACCAGCAGATCGTCGGTCGCGGCCTGCGGCCTTCGCCGGGCAAGCGCGACTGCCTCATTCTCGACTACGCCGGCAATCCCTGGGACCTCTACGCACCCGAGGTGGGTAGCCCCCGCCCGGCCTCGGATACCGAACCGGTACAGGTCGAATGCCCCGCTTGCGGCCACGCCAATCTCTACTGGGGGCGGCGCGACGGCGAGCTGGTCATTGAGCACTTCGGCCGCCGCTGCCAGGGGCTGATCGACAACCAGCAGTGCGACTATCGCTTTCGCTTCAAGGTTTGTGGCGACTGCGGCGCGGAGAACGATATCGCCGCCCGGCGCTGCCATGGCTGCGACACCCTGCTGGTGGACGCCGACGACAAGCTGAAGGAGGCGCTGCGCTTGAAGGATGCCCGGGTGCTTCGCGTCAGTGGCATGCAGCTCGAGGCGACCGTGAACGGCCGTGGCCTGCCGCGGCTCAAGGTGACCTACCATGACGAGGACGGGGCTAGCCTGAGTGAATGGTTCGCCCTGGAGACCCCGGCCCAGCGCGCCGCCTTCGGCGCCGTGTTCCTGCGCGACCACCTGCGCGCGCCCGGAATCCCCTGGCGTCCGACTTCCCCGGATGAGGTGATGGCCGAGCAGCGTCGCCTGCGGGCACCGGACTTCGTGGTGGGGCGCAAGATGGGCCGCCACTGGCAGGTGCGTGAAAAGCTGTTCGACTACACCGGGCGCTATCGCAAGGCTGAGGCGGCGGAATAGAGGAGAGCATCTAGATTGGAGCGAGGTGCGCCGGGGGCAGGCTGAAGAGGAGGCGCTGTCTCTCGTACCACCATCTTGCTAGACTGCCCCGTTGATCGACTCTTTCCCCGAGAGGCCAGCCCCGCGTGAGCGAGACGCCCCAGACGGACGCGCCTGAACAGCGTGACATGCCGGATGCCGCCGTTCCAGCGGAGACCCTGGCGCGGCTGTTCGACGAGCCGATCACCGAGCTGCCGGACGATCTCTACATTCCGCCGGAGGCGCTGCGGATATTCCTCGAGGCCTTCGAAGGCCCGCTGGACCTGCTGCTCTACCTGATCCGCCGCCAGAACCTGGATATCCTGGCCATCAACGTGGCCGCCATCACCCATCAGTACATCGAGTACGTGGAGCTGATGAAAGCCATGGAGATCGAGCTGGCCGGGGAGTACCTGCTGATGGCCGCGATGCTGGCCGAGATCAAGTCGCGTACCCTGTTGCCGCGGCCGACCAAGGCGAACGGCGACGACGAGGAGGACGACCCGCGGGCCGAGCTGATCCGTCGCCTGCAGGAGTACGAGCAGCTCAAGAGTGCCGCCGAGGCGTTGGCAGAGCTGCCGCGGGTGGGGCGCGACTGGTTCCCGGCCCGCGCCACGTTGCCGCCGCTGCAGGCCCGGGTGCTCCATCCCGACGTGGAACTCGATGAGCTGCTCGGTGCCCTGGCCGGTATCCTGCGGCGCGCCGAACTCAATCAGGCGCACCATATCGGTCGCGAGACGCTCTCCACCCGGGAGCGGATGCTGGCGATCATGGAGCGGCTGACCCACGAGCACTACACACCCTTCGAAGCGCTGTTCACGCTGGAGGAGGGCAGGGCCGGGGTGATCGTCACTTTCATGGCGATCCTGGAGCTGGCCAAGGAAGCCATGATCGAGATCGTTCAGAATGCACCGCTCTCGCCGATCCATGTGCGCGCGCGAGCGCCGCGAGAGGACTCGGGTGAGGCGGCCTTCGACGATGAGGGGGCCGATGTCGAAAGCCCCTATGATGTCGAGAGCCCCTTTGAGGAGGAGGTCGACATGCCGCAGGAGGGAGAGGCATGAGCGCCATGGAGCTGCCTGACAGCCTCGACGAGATTCTCGAGGCGGCCCTGCTGGCGGCAGCGGAGCCGCTGTCGCTGGAGCGTCTCGAGAGCCTGTTCGACGACAACGAACGGCCGCCGCGCCGCGCCCTGCGTGAAGCGCTGGAGCGCGTCGAGGGGCGCCACGAGACAGGGGCCATGGAGCTGATCGAGACCGCTTCCGGCTACCAGTTGCGTATCCGGCCGCGCCTCTCCCCCTGGGTCTCCCGGCTGTGGGACGAGCGGCCCCAGCGCTATTCGCGGGCGCTGCTCGAGACCCTGGCGCTGATCGCCTATCGGCAACCGGTGACCCGAGGCGATATCGAGGAGGTGCGGGGCGTGGCGGTGAGCAGCTCGATCATGCGCACGCTGGCCGAGCGGGGCTGGATTCGCGTGGTCGGCCATCGGGATGTGCCTGGCCGGCCGTCGGTCTATGCCACCACTCGTTCGTTCCTCGACGATTTCGGACTCAAGACCCTGGACGAGCTGCCGCCCATGCACGAATTGAAAGGGGTGGCGGAACCCTTCTTCGAGGACGAGGCGCCGCCACCACCCAGCCCCGTGCTGGCCCAGGCCGATGAGCCGGTCGAAGAGGACGAGGAGGGTCCCGGCGACGGGGGCGAAGCGGGTGCTGGCGCGGTGAGCGGCGAAGCGCACGAGAGCCAGGAGGAGACAGCGCTGGCGGCCACGCGGGAAAGTGGCGAGAATCACGACACGACGGCCGGGATGGCCGACGCGACACACGCCGGGAAGGCGTCCGACAGGCCCGGGCTGAGCTTTGCCGATCTGGAAGCCCGCCTGGCCGAACGTGCCCGCACCAGCGTCGATGATGACGGCGGAGCGGGGGCGGAATTCACACCTGATGAGACATCTGACGAACCATGACGACCACCACGGAAAAACTGCAGAAGGTACTGGCCCGCGCCGGGCTGGGCTCGCGTCGCGAAATGGAAACCGCCATCGCGGCGGGTCGCGTCAAGATCAATGGCAAGCTGGCCACCCTTGGCGACCGCATCGAGATGCGCGACCGGGTCAGCTTCGACGACCGCCCCGTCACCCTGCGTGGCGTCGAGGAGACTCCCCGGCGGGTGATCATGTACAACAAGCCGGAAGGCGAGCTGTGCACCCGCAAGGACCCGGAAGGGCGGCGCACCGTGTTCGAGCGCCTGCCGCGCCTGAAAGGCGAGCGCTGGGTCGCCATAGGGCGCCTGGACATCAACACCAGTGGCCTGTTGCTGTTCACCACCGACGGCGAGCTGGCCAACCGGCTCATGCATCCTTCCACACAGGTGGAGCGTGAGTACGCCGTGCGGGTCATGGGCGAGGTGAAGAAGGAGCAGGTCGTGGCCATGGTCCAGGGCGTCATGCTCGAGGATGGCCCGGCACGCTTCACCGATGTGCAGGAGTTTGGCGGCGAGGGCATCAACACCTGGTTCCACGTGGTGATCACCGAGGGGCGCAATCGGGAAGTGCGGCGGCTGTGGGAATCCCAGGGGCTGACGGTGAGCCGCCTGAAGCGTGTGCGCTACGGCAATATCTTCCTCGACAAGCGGGCCAAGGCCGGGGAGTGGGTGGAGCTCTCCCAGGCCGAGATCGACGACCTGGCCGAGAGTGCGGGCTTGGCTTCTCGCAAGGTCCCGGAGCTGACGCCCGACGAGAAGAACCGCTGGAGCCGCGACAAGAACAAGCGTCGGCCGGTACAGGCAATGCGCAAGCCGAAGAGCCCTCGCGGCCGCTGAGCCGGTCGGCGGGAAGCCGTTGGACAGGCTGCCAGAAACCCCTTGCTTTCAGGGGGCTGGATAGGTAATATCTGCCCCCGTTCGGACGGGTCGTTAGCTCAGTTGGTAGAGCAGTTGGCTTTTAACCAATTGGTCGTAGGTTCGAATCCTACACGACCCACCATCCGAACCTGTATGCTTGCACGCGAGCACCGGGTCGTTAGCTCAGTTGGTAGAGCAGTTGGCTTTTAACCAATTGGTCGTAGGTTCGAATCCTACACGACCCACCAGATTGACAAAAAAGCGCCCTCGCTTTCTGAAGCGAGGGCGCTTTTTCTATGGCGGTTAATTAAAAAAATCTATGTAAATTTCCTCATGCCCGAGCGGCACTCGGTGGGGGTTATTCTCGCTTGTCTCAACGAAGGCCGAGGACGGATAGAACGACCAGTACGATGACGATGGCGCCGACGATATAAACGATGTTGTTCATGAAGTGTACCTCTGCGGCGCATGTTCCTGTTTCAGGATACTGCGGTATGGTTCGTGTTCTGATGGCGTCGCAGTCCTTGCGACGCGTAGCGTAACTCCCTGTACCGGCTGTTCCCTGCCTCACTCGCACCAAGGATATGTCCTGGGCAGGCTGCGGTCTGTGCGTTGGCGTACACTCGACTAAAAGTTGAAGAAGAGTTGGGCTGAATCGAGTGACCGATGCACCCCCGGTTCGGTTCGTCTCCGCTGGATGGGCAGGGTATTCATCTCAGTGGTGTAGCACTGGTGCCCATTTCGGCCATTTCGTTTGGTGTGATACATGGCCATGTCGGCGTTATGCATGAGGGTTTCGGCATCGTCGGCGTCATCGGGGTAGAGGCTGATGCCGATGCTGAGCGTGATGAGGAGTTCATGACCCTCGATACGGTACGGCCTGCTCAGAACGGCAAGCAGTTTTTTCGCAACCTTGGTGGCGTCTTCTGGCTTCTTGATCTCGGCAAGCAGGATGGCGAATTCGTCACCGCCCTGGCGGCAGACAGTATCGATGTCGCGCATGCAATCGCGTAGGCGAGATGCAACTGCCTGGAGCAAACTGTCACCCACGGCATGGCCGAGCGAGTCATTGATGGGCTTGAAGGCATCAAGGTCAAGATAGAGCAGGGCGACCAGGTGCCGGTGTCGTCGGGCTAGGCCGATGGCGTGGGAGAGCCGTTCCGTCATCAGCGCGCGATTGGCCAGGCCGGTGAGGGCATCGTGCTGCGCCAGGTAGGCCATCCTGTCCAGCATGACCTGAGACATGGAAGCGTCGCGAAACACGATCACGGCACCGGTGACGCGGCCGTCTCGGTCGTGGATCGGTGCGGCTGAATCCTCGATCTCAAGCTTGCTGCCATCCTGGCGGAGCAGTGCGCCATCCAGGGAGAGGCCTACCGCTCTGTTCTCTTCGATGGCTCGCCGCCCGGAGGTGATGGTTGTTTGCTGTGTCTTGCTGTCGACAAGGAGGAGCACTCGGGAAATGGGCTGGCCGATCGCCTCCGGTTCTGACCAGCCTGACAGAATTTCAGCCATTCGGTTCATGTAGGTGATTGCGCCCTGAAGGTCGATGGTCAGGACCGCATCGCCGACGGTGTTGAGGGCCACCCGAGTCCATGCCCGCTCGGTTTCCACGGCCGCTGCGTCGTCCCGCCTCGAGGCGTGGATCTGGGTGTGTCCTTGCCGCAGAGGGTCCTGGGAGCGTACCGAGTGCAAGGAGGCTGAGGGAGGCTGTTCAACCAGCGGTTCGTCCCTCATTCAGTCGGCCCGGAAGCTGGCAGAGTCCATGGTGCGCGCCCCCAGGTGGGCAAGGGTGGCGTGGCCCACTGAGGTGCTCGAGCCCGGGAGGCAGGAGGCGAGATCAACAGAAACGTTGGCGTTGCCATGAGTCGAATTCCTTTTCCGCCTGCGTATGAGCCCCGATGGGGCGGCATGGCCTGGCCAGGCCGGGCGCGCGGCTTGGCCAATATCCCGCGAGCGTAGTAGCGTGACGGCATCGCTTCCGTGCGTTAGCGTACATAGCAATTGCTTGTTGTTCGCTATACCTTATGCGTCGGGACTACTATTTCTCCCGCACTCGGGGAGCTTTACCGACAAGGAGTGTCAGTCATGGCTCTGCAACAAGAACCGCGTCAGAATCATTTGCTTGCGGCCCTGCCCAAGGATGAATACCAGCGCCTGGAGCCCCACCTCAAGTTGGTAGAGTTGACGCTGGGAGACTCGCTGGCCGAGTCGGGAAAGGCGATGCGGCATGTCTATTTCCCGCTGGACTGCATCGTATCGCTGCTTTGCGTCATGGAAGATGGGGATTCGACGGAAATTGCCGTCGTCGGTGGCGAGGGTATCGTCGGTATCGCGCTGTTCATGGGAGGTGAGTCCACACCGAGCCGTGCCATCGTGCAGAGTGCCGGCAGCGCCTATCGCCTTGATGGGCAACTGCTGAAGGACGAGTTCGATCGCGCGTCAACGTTCCAGTATCTGTTATTGCGTTACACCCAGGCCCTGATCACCCAGATGGCGCAGACTGCAGTGTGCAACCGGCATCACAGCCTGGATCAACAGCTGTGTCGCTGGCTGCTGCTGAGCCTGGATCGCTTGCCGGTCAACGAGCTGGTCATGACCCAGGAACTGATCGCCAACATGCTTGGCGTCCGCCGGGAAGGCGTCACCGAGGCGGCCGGCAAGCTGCAGCGGGCCGGACTGATTTCCTACCGCCGCGGGCACATCAGCATTCTCGACAGGCCTGGCCTGGAAGCGCGTGTCTGTGAGTGCTACTCGGTCGTCAGGCAGGAGTACGACCGTCTGCTGAGCTATCAGCGCCCCGAGTGAGGACCCTCCTTTCCGTATCGGGTCGGGTGGGTTCACGCGTAGCACCTGTCCGATATATGTATCCTGGCGCACCGACGCCATGTGAAGGACATGCCAGTGTTCTCTCAGCGGTCTATTGGTAATTCTAGAATCCCTTGCTTGCCATGTGCCCATTGCCGATGTTTTCCAGCGGGAGCACGCCCATGAATTCTTCACCCCCAAGTCCGATGACCAATCATCTTATTGACAGGTTGCCACAACTGGAGAGGGCATCGTTCCTTGCCGATTGCCAGGTCATTGACCTGGTGTTCGGTGAAGTGATTACCGAGCACGGAGGGCGGATTTCGCATGTCCATTTTCCCCTCGACAGCTTCATCTCCCAGATTGCCAACCTGAGCAGTGACCGGGAGCAGCTGGAAGTGGCGATGGTCGGCAGTGAAGGGATGTTGGGAACGCCTCTGATTCTGGGGGTCGAGGAGTCACCTTGGCTCGCACTGGTGCAGGGTGCAGGCCCGGCGCTGCGCATGCCGGCGGATGTCTTTGGTCGCCACCTGGCGGAAAGCCCTCCGCTCCAGGCGCTGCTGAAGCGCTATCTCTATGTGGTCATGCACCAGCTATCCCGGGTGGCGGCATGTACCCACTTCCATCAGGTGGAGGCCCGTCTGGCACGCTGGCTGCTGATGACGCAGGATCGTGCGCACTCGGATGAGCTGCATCTTACCCACGAATTCCTGGCCATGATGCTGGGGGTGCGTCGCGCCGGCATCACCCTGGCTGCCATGGCGCTTCAGTCGCGCCGGCTGATTCGCTATCAGCGAGGAGACATCGTGGTGCTGGACCGAGCGGGTCTGATCGAGGCTTCCTGCGGCTGCTATGCCTCCGATCGCAGCCTTTACCGTCGGTACATCACCGGAGGTGGCGCAGCAATAGACCTGCTGACGCGCCCTAGGGAGGCGTCAGCCGGAAAATCATGAGGTGACGATTGCCTTGCGATCCAGACTAAGCCGAGAGTGTTGCCTTCGGCGGCATGCCAGGCAGTTTCGTCGCCTCGCCGGTTTTGGCATCCTGCCTGCCGAGATTACCGGCGGCGCCTCAACGATGAGTACAGCGCGCCAGCGATAAAGGCGATGCCAATGGACATCAGCGGGTTTTCGCGGACGTGGGTGCTCACGCGTTCGAGCACATCATCGGCCCGCTGGCGCCCATGGACAGTTGCCTCTCGAATGCGCTCTTCGGCGCGGGATGCCTGCTCCCGCGTGTACTCCTCGGCCTTGCCAGCGGTTTCGGCTGCCCTGTCTACCGCTTCATGAGCCTTGCCCGCTACCTGGTCGATGGTCTCGTGTCCGCTTGTTTTCATAGTCATGATCGTATCTTCCTTGTGCTGTAGACGGGTTAAGGTGACCTGTCAGGTATGACGCTCATCGTCGCCAATGGTTTCTCTGACTATCTGCTGGTCGAGGGCGTCAGGCCCGGTCGTGGTGGTTAGTCGGCTTTTCACGTGCTCACCGAGGGTGAGGAGGAACGCTGTCAGGGGAACGGCGAGGATCATGCCGACGACCCCACCCAGTACCGTTCCCCAGAACAGGATGGAGATCACGACCAGGGCCGGGTGCAGGCCTGAGCGATCAGCCATGATCTTGGGCGTGAGCAGCATGCTCTCCACCAGCTGTGTGACAGCGATGACCGCCAGCACCAGCATGACGAGCTGTGAGCCCCCTCCTGGCTGAAAATAGGCGATGGGAAGCACGGTGACAATGCCGACAATGAAGCCAAGGTAGGGCACGATGTTCAACAGCCCCAGGGCGAGGCCCAGGAAAATGGCAGCTTCGAGGCCGATGACGGTAAAACCAACTGCCATCAGCACGCCCATGATCAAGGCGATGGTCAGCTGTCCGCGGAAAAACGCGGTGACGTAATTGATAAAGAGCTGAACCAGGTACAGAACTTCGTTCTGCCGCTGCTTTGTGAACAAGAACAGCATCCCCTTGGCATGCTGCTTCATGCGACCACCGGAGAGTAGCGCAAAGAAGAGATACAGGGGCACGAAACCGAGGCCCACCAGGAAACCGATGTATTTCATGGTGCGATCAGTGGCCTCCTCTGCATCCGGAAGCATCGAATGGATCTCCATTTCGACGATGGCGTCTTCCACCAATGGCAATGCTCTCGGGAACCGGGCTGACAGGCTGGCGTGTCCGCGCTCGGCGATCTCAGGCACAGACTGGAAGAATTGGCTGCCCTGATGGATAGCCGTCGGCAGGATCAGCACCATCACCGTAAGAAACAGGCCGAAAAGGATCACAAACAGAGAGATCACGGCGCCGAGCCGGTTCATACGTAGGTGGCGCTCGAAGCGTTCTACGATCGGGAGCAAGATCAAGGCCATCACCCCCGCGATGGCAAGAGGGAAGACCAGGGAGTGCAGGGCGCCGATGATCTGCCCCAGAACCCAGATGATGAACACGACGGTGCCAACCAGGGTGACGGCGCTGAGGGCGACAATGGTGTAACGAAGCAGCCGTTGTTCGCCGGGTGCAAAATCGATTTGCGTTCTCTTTTCGAAGCTCATGGGTTTCCTCTGCCGCTCAATATGCGGTCCTGACACCCCTTGTCCCATATATGGATAGCGGTGTATGGGCACAAGATGTCGGCCCTCTGGGCCTGGAGATCATCAAAAGGAAACATATTTCAGCTTACGCGCAAGCGGGCGAGCCTTCGGTGCGCTACCACACACAGCGTCGCCGTTTTGAATGCAGAAACTCGTGTAGCTGTCTAAAAAGGCTTATTAAAAGTTCGGCACCGAAGAGGCCAAGTTTGGACCAGCAGCTATTCTTTCAGTATCACCTAGTTCAAGTAAGGATAAGGCTACGGAAGTTGCCGACGACAAGCGCGCGGAGCATCATTCTGGCATCACCGTCACGATTGCAAATCCTTGCGCAGGGACTGTTCCAGCTCCTTGGTCGCGGTGATATCCAATAGCGTGATCACCACGCCGTCTATGACATTGTCCAGCCGGCGATAGGGCATGATCCGTACTGTAAACCAGCGGTCGTCGGTGGTAGTGATCTGCTTCTCGGAGAAGGCCAGGGTGTTCAAGGTGTCAAGGGCGTCGTCGTTAAGTTCCGGGTACTGCAGGGTGGTGGTGAGATCGCTAAGGGGGCGGCCGATGTCGCTTTCGCGAATGCTGATGATCTTTGATGCCCGGTCGGTGAAGCGACGGAGGTTCAAGTTCTGGTCGAGAAACAGAATGGCTATCTCGATGCTGTTGAGCAGGTTGTTCATATCGCTCTGAGCGAGGGCGAGATCGTCGAGCTTGGTCTGCATCTCCGCGTTGATGGTTTGCAGCTCTTCATTCATGGACTGCATCTCCTCCTTGGAGGTGGTCAGCTCTTCGTTGGTGGACTGCAATTCCTCATTGGTCGATTGCAATTCCTCGTTGGCTGACTGCAACTCCTCCCGGGAAGCCCGGTTTTCCTCACGCAGGGTCTGGATTTCATCCTGGCACTGTTGCAGCTCGGCGGCATGGGCCCGTTGCGCTGCTGTTGCCGACTTGCTTTTGCTGGCCGGGCCGGCATGGGTCTGGGCGATGTCGCGGAATACGATCATCGTCATCCCGCGCAGGGTGGTGGGCTCTCGCAGCGCCTGTACGGTGATGTCGACGCTCTGCATGCCGCCGCCGGGCAGCTGCACCTGAAGGCCTTGCAACTGCAGCGGCTCGCGCTGGTCCGCAGCCTGGCGCAGGGCGCTGCCGATGGGCGTTCGCAGGCCTTCCCGCACCATGGCGTGAAAATTCCAGTTGGCCTTGCCGGCGGCAGGCTCCAGGTACTTTCCCGTGCGCCCGCTGATGTAGACGATATCACCCTCATCGTTGACCACCACCGCGGCAGGGGCGTAGACCTGCAGTAACACCTGGTCGGCCGCCGCTTGCAGGTTATCCTTTGGCTGGGAGGGTGAGTGATTGGCGGGCACGGGAAGCTCCTTGGCTATCCAGGAGAGGGGTGGAAACGCCTTTACCGGCAATCGGGTGTCACCGCTCCGGGTATTATCCTGGCGCCGATAAAGCCGCAGCTTGGCTTGAATGGGAGCAAACAACTGAGTGTTGCGCCCTACCGTCTCCGAGCTCCCCAGTAACAGTACGCCCCCGGCGCGCAAGCTGTAGTGAAACAGGGGAATGAGTCTGCTTTGCAGGCTCTGGTCGAAGTAGATCAGCAGGTTGCGGCAGGAAATGAGGTCGAGGCGGGTGAAGGGGGGGTCAAGTACCACATCCTGCTGGGCGAACAGCACCAGGTCGCGGATATTGCTGTTGATGTGATAGCCGTTCTCATGGGCGCTGAAGAAGCGCGCCAGGCGCTCCGCCGAGACGCTCGTTTCGATATCGGCGGTGTAGTGCCCTCGGCGTGCGGTGGCAATGGCGTCCGGGCTCAGGTCCGAGGCGAATATCTGCAGGGTAACGCCATGGGCTTGTGGCAGCTTTTCCAGCACCTCGGTAAAGACCATCGCCAGGGAGTAGGCCTCTTCACCGGTTGAGCAGCCGACCACCCAGGCACGCAGGTGGGGCTCCCTGGGCTGTTGCGTCAGCAATTCGGGCAGGGTGGTTTCCGCCAGATGCTGCCAGACCGGGGCATCGCGGAAAAAACTGGTGACTCCGATGAGCACTTCCTTGAACAGCAGGTCGATCTCCAGGGGATTGTGCTGGAGATAATCTGCGTAAAGCGCCAAGGTGGCGATTTCGTGGATCGCCATGCGCCGCTCCATGCGGCGGTGCAGGGTGCTTGGCTTGTAGAGGGAGAAATCGTGGCGAGTTTGCTGTTGAAGCAGGCGAAGAATGCGCTTCAAGGGCGTTGAATCGACTTCAGCTTCCGGTTCTTCCGCTTCCACACCGGAGGTGCCTGGGTTGGACGCCTGGGCAACGCAGGCCAGGATGCGGGTGGGCAAGTCGCCAGGCAGGGCAATGATATCGGCACAGTTTGCGGCGATGGCACTGTTGGGCATGGCATCGAACTGAGCCGAGTCGGGCTGTTGCGCTGCCGTGATACCGCCCACGGCCTTGATCGCCTGCAAGCCCAGAGTGCCGTCGGAGCCCATGCCGGACAGCACCACACCGATGGCTTGCTTCCCCTGGGCGATGGCCAGGGAAGAAAACAGCACGTTGATGGGCAGGCGCAGCCCCCTGGGTTCCATGGGCGCTGCGAGCTTCAGCAAGCCGTCGACAACGCTGATTTCCGCATTCGGCGGAATTACATACACGCAGTCGGACTCGATGGGCATGCCCTGGGTGGCTTCCCGTACGGGCATCGGGGTGACGCGCTGGAGTAATTCCGGGAGCAACGCCTTATGGGTGGGATCGAGATGCTGTACCACCACATAGGCCATATGGCTATGGGGAGGGACCTGGGCCAGAAACTGTTCCAGCGGCGCCAGGCCACCGGCGGAGGCGCCAATGCCCAGAATGCGTGCGGTCACCGGAGCATCGCCGTTGGCTTGGCAGGTGTCACAGCGTCCATGGCGCAGAGCGGTAGACCGGGGTTACTCGGCATTGGCGCACTCGCAGCAGACCAAAAGTAAATGCTTGCGTTCTGGTGCGAGGGAGGCAAAGCACTGCATGTGCCGGGTCCCTGTGCTTCCTGCTGTCTCGGCTACGCAGGAACCCCTGGCGCCGCTCTGTGCGACCTGCTGCAGCAAGCCAAGCAGCTTTGGCCGGCTTTGGGCGAGCAGGAGCGTGTCGATGGGATGCCCCTCGAACTCGTCTCGTTCGATCCCAAAAAGCTCCGCGGCGGCAAAGTTACCCTGAATAACGTTACCCTCGAGGTCGACGAGCAAGTAGCCAAGAGGGGCGGAGTCGAAAAGTGTCCGGTAAAGGCTCAAATCCTCGACAAGCGCACGTTCATTGGCAGCAATTTCCTCGTTCTGCAAGTCAAGCTCCACTTGGTGAACCTGCAATTCATGGAGCAGCTTGAGGGCGTCGTCCGCGTTGTCGGGATTGCTGGACAGGCGATGGAGCAGGCGCAGGGCATCAACGCCCACCGGCCCGTGACTCGCTGACGGTGCCGTGCCCGCCTGGAGCTGCGCTTCAGCCTTGCCTCGCAGCTGTATATAGGCATCGGATTCATTAATTTTTAAGGGCATGCCAGGCTCCAATACTCCTCTCCGTATGTGGTTCTCATAGTAGCTTACTGTGACAGGAATTAGTATGGGGGGGTTAGGCGATCATCGCGATGCGCGGTGATCGAAGACAGGTCCCTGGATTGACGGTTTTTGTTACGTCATCAATTTTACTGTGCATCGTTAAGTCTGTCAGTGAGCTGGCTGAACAGCTTCCGTTGCGCACTTTGGAGTTTTCTATTTAATCCCAGGGTCTGGTGGTTGAGATTTTCTTTAGTAAATCCAGATAAGTATTTTATGCAGAAATTGAGTTAATGTATTGTTCAGGTGCAGAGACGGTTTGTAGGGGTATATAAGCTGCTTTGCTTTAAACGCGTAGCCACTGGCTGGGTAGCGTAGCCACAGGCTTCCGAAGGGCCTGAGCGGTGTTTCGCTCCGTTCCCGCTCTCCGTGTGGTAGCGCACCGACACGGCTAGCGTCCCGGCTGACACTACCGGCTCTACACTTCAGACATGAGGCGCCAGGCACGCGCGCGTTCTGTCCGCGCTGGCATATGGGGGTAACGGCATCACTTACAGCATGCTTGGTGCCGAATTGCTGTGCCGCAAATCGAACGCCGCCGGCATCCATTGACTGCGCTATTCTCCTTCGCGCGGTTGGAACGTCATTGACTGGGGGGCGAAAACCTATGCTCTGGGTTATCGGAGCCACTATTCTGGCCACTAGCCTGGCACTGGTGTTGCTGCAGAACTTCCAGACACCCGAGAAATCTCTGGAGCGCAAGGTCGAGCATCGCTACGCCGTTTCCGACCCGCAGTTTCGCCGCGAGATGTCCGTCCTGTTGGGTCCGGCAATAGTGGGCGGCAATCAAGTAACCGCGCTGCAAAACGGCGACGAGATTTTTCCGTCGATGCTGGAGGCCATTCGTTCGGCACAGACGTCGATCACGTTCGAGACCTTCATCTACTGGTCAGGTGACATTGGTGAAGCGTTCTCGAAAGCGCTCTCCGAACGTGCCCGCGCGGGCGTGCCGGTTCGCGTCACCATCGACTGGGTCGGCAGCAACAAGATGGAGCAGTCGCTGTTGGACTCCATGCAGGCCGCCGGTGTGCAGCTGTATCGATATCGGCCGCTGCACTGGTACAACGTTGGCCGGATGAACAACCGTACCCATCGCAAGCTGCTGGTGGTCGATGGCCGCATCGGGTTCACCGGAGGGGTAGGCATCGCGGATCAGTGGAGTGGCGACGGTGGCGATCCCGAAAGCTGGCGGGACACGCACTTCCGGTTTGAAGGGCCGGTGGTGGCGCAGTTGCAAGCGGCCTTCAATGACAACTGGATCAAGACCACTGGCCAGGTGCTGAACGGCCCGAGCTACTTTCCGGCCCTTCAGGAAGGGGGCGAGATGGACGCGCACGTCTTTGTTGCCTCGCCATCCGGAGGGAGCGAGAGCATGCACCTGATGTATCTGCTTGCCATCGCGGCGGCCGAGGAGACCATCGACCTGGCGGCATCCTACTTTGTGCCCGACAGCATGTTAATCAAAGCCCTGATCGCCGCCCGTGGTCGTGAGGTTCGCGTTCGCACCCTGTTGCCTGGGCCGCACATCGATGCGGTGACGGTAAAGATCGCTTCCAAGTCGGATTGGGGCGCGCTGCTTGGCGCCGGTGCCGAAATCCACATCTATCAGCCAACCATGCTGCACACGAAACTGCTGGTCATCGATGACGAGTTTGTGTCGGTGGGTTCAACCAATTTTGACATGCGTTCGATTCGGCTCAATGACGAAGCCAGCTTGAATATCTACAGCAACGATTTCGCCACTCAGATGACCGCAGTGTTCGAGGCCGATCTGCTGTCGGCTGAACCGTATTCCCTTGCTGACTGGAAGAGCCGTCCATGGCGCGAAAAGCTGTCAGAAAAGATTCTTCTACCCATTAGATCGCAGCTTTGAAAACAGGGGAAAATTCAGTCCTGAGACCTATGTGCTGAGGTGTATATTGCCGGAGTTTTGTCTGAATAAAATCACCTCGCCTAAGTTTGGCGCCGTACGGACTATGCCCCGGGCTATAACTATATTAAGAACTCACCCTGAATCGCCATGAGTCCATGGTAAGAGGGTGAGCCCAAGTGCAGCGATCATCTGGAGGTCAGCTCATGAACAAGAATCAGGTCACGGGTCATGCGAAAGAAGCGAAGGGAAAGGCCAAGGAAGTTGCTGGCAAGGTGACGGGCAATAAAAGCACGGAGTACAAGGGTAAAGCCGAAAAGCAGGGCGGAAAGGCTGAAGCAAAGTACGGCGATATCAAGAGTGAAAGCAAAAAATCAAAGAAATGAACGATTAATGGCACAGTCGAAGTCCGGCTTGGCGGGCTCAACCCGTGGCTGAGCCACTACCGTAGGAGGCACTCCGATGAAATCGGCTGGCGCGCCCATCAAGGACGCGTCAGCCGAGTAATCAGGAGGGCACGTCGGAGACGGTGGCGTTGGGATCCTGACTCATCAGGTCATCGTCGCCTTCGGCGGCGCGGGGGGCAGGTTCATCTAGCGCCTCGTCGGGAGGTGTGGCAAGCGGTGCTTCCGGCAAGCGTTCCGGCTTGAAAGGATAGCCGTGCTGCTGTTCGCCTGGCGCTTGGTCGGGCCGGCGCGTGACTTTCTTGAACGTATTCGCGGGAGCGGGGGGCTGAATTGGGGATGACATGGTGGCCTCGCGTTCTTAACGGCTTTCACGATATCGTGAAGCATCGTTACCACGATTCTGGCACGACGTCAGGCCGCAGTCGGTGCGCTAACGCACCCTCGGCACCGGTTGTGAAAGCGCTTCGAGCGCCCTTGAACCTGGCGGACGAAGCCCGCATCCTATTTGCATGCCACTTTAATCTGGCCGGAACTGGCCAATACCGCACCGTTCTGGTCTAGAATAAGGGTATGGGTCGAAATAGCGAGAGACGCAATCTTGGCCCCAGGCGCATCGCCTGCACGGAGTGTGCAATTCGCGATGTACCCGATACATGCAGGGGGAGCCCCTGCCAGTCACAGTGGTAGACACGATGACGATCATGACTTCCCGAATTGATGTGCGCGAGCACCTTGCCCGCGCCTATTGCCCCACCCGGATTCCCGCCGAGGACGATGCGCGCGTCGCCGAGATCAAGCGGCTGCTCCAGGAGCAGAATGCCGTGCTGGTGGCCCACTACTATACCGACGACGCCATCCAGCAGCTGGCAGAAGAGACCGGCGGCTGCGTCGCCGACTCTCTCGAAATGGCTCGCTTCGGCGCGCGGCACGAAGCCGACACCCTGGTGGTGGCCGGGGTGCGCTTCATGGGCGAGACCGCCAAGATACTCTCTCCCGAGAAGCGGGTCCTGATGCCGAGCCTGGAGGCGACCTGCTCGCTCGACATCGGCTGTCCCGCCGACGAGTTCGGTGCCTTCTGCGACGCACACCCCGACCGCACCGTAGTGGTCTATGCCAACACTTCGGCAGCGGTGAAGGCGCGTGCCGACTGGGTGGTGACCTCCTCCATCGCGGTAGACGTCATCGAGCACCTGCAGGCCCGCGGCGAGAAGATACTCTGGGCACCGGACAAGCACCTGGGTGGCTATATCCAGCAGAAAACCGGTGCCGACATGCTGCTGTGGGACGGTGCCTGCATCGTCCACGAGGAGTTCAAGGCCAAGGGTATCGAGGACTTGAAGGCGCTCTACCCGGAAGCGGCAGTCCTGGTGCATCCCGAGTCGCCGGCCGCGGTGGTCGAACTTGCCGATGTGACGGGGTCGACGTCACAGCTGATCAAGGCGGCCAAGGAGCTGCCCCATGACAAGCTGATCGTGGCCACCGACCGTGGCATCTTCTTCAAGATGCAGCAGGCGGTGCCCGGCAAGACCCTGTTCGAGGCCCCCACCGCCGGTAGCGGTGCGACCTGCAAGAGTTGCGCCCACTGCCCTTGGATGGCGATGAATGCGCTCGACAACATGGCCGGCGCCCTGCGCGAGGGCAGCGGCGAGATATTTGTCGATGATGCCTTGCGTCACGCCGCCCTCAAGCCGCTGGAGCGTATGCTCAACTTCCAGAGGTAGCCAGCAAGAATGACTTCGAAGCAGGCATGCTCGCTTGCGCCGTGACGAAACCCTGACGCTCCACGAGCCGGACCGCGTCGGACTGGAACAAGGTCCCTCTTGCCAGTCCTCAATCGACATCCCTGTCGATTGACGCTGTCCGGCTCGTTTGCGTCAGCGTCCCGGCTAAACCGCTTACATGCCGCTTCTCTCCTTATCGCGGCTAGAACTTCTCCAGCGTTTCGCGGTAGCCCACGAAGTCCTCACGCCGCTGCGCGATGCGCGCTGCAGCGTTGCCATCGGCGCTTCGCTCGGCGACCTGCTTGGCTATGTCGAGCTGCCGAATGGCCTGGTCGATGCTGCCGGTCAGCTGCATATGCTCGGCTCGGGCCAGGTGGCCCCAGGCCTCGCGATCGCTGCGGCCTGCGGCCTCGGCGAGCAGGGTGAAGACCTGGGGGTCCTCCGGACGTCGCTCGGCCAGTTCGCGCAGGACGCGGTACGCCTCGTTGGGATCCCGTTGCAGCAGCGCTTCGCCCATGATGCGGGTGGCAGGCATGTAGCCAGGCATCAGCCTCAGCTGGCGTCGGCTTCGCTCGATGGCATCCTCATAGCGACCGGCATCGAAGGCGACCTCCGCGGCGCTGGCAGGAATCATGGCGAGGTCGGGTAGCTCACGGGCCAGGCCATCCAGGGCGGCGAGAGCGCTCTCGGTATTGCCCCGCTGGGCCTCGATCAGAGCGTCGAGATAGCGTCTTGCCGTATCCGGGGCGTCGTCCTGTGCCAGACGATTGACCGCTTGCTGCGGATCGCGCTGGTGGATCGTCAGCAGGGCGCGGGCGCGAATCAGGTGATAGGTTGGCCCGCTATTGCGAGACTCAGCGGCTTCCAGCTGCGAGGCTCGTGATTCGGCGTCGCTGATCCGGGATTCGGTCAACGGGTGGGTGAGCAGGAACTCCGGAGGGTTGCCGCCCTGGAGGCTGGCCTGTCGCTGCATGGCGCGGAACATGCGGACCATGGCCTGTGGGTCGAAGCCAGCCTGGGACATGGCTTGCAGGCCGATGCGATCGGCCTCTTGCTCGAAGCGCCGGGAGTAGCTCAACTGATCCTGTATAAAGGCCGCCTGTGAGCCCATGGCGGCGGCCACGCCGGCATCGCCGCCGCCGCTGGCAGCGATGAGCATGCCGGCCAGCATGGCCGCCATGGCGGGGATCTGGGTCTGCTCGGCACGGGCCTGGCCGCGTGCATAGTGGCGTTGAGAGAGATGGCCCAGTTCATGGGCCAGCACCGAGGCCACTGCATCTTCTTCGTCGGCGAAGGCGAACAGGCCAGCGTTCAGGCCAATGACGCCGCCCGGTACGGCGAAGGCATTGAGGGTACGACTATCGACCAGGGTCACGACCGTGCGGGAGCCATCAACACCGCTGTGGGGAACCAGGCGTGCCAGCAGTGACTCCACATAGTCCTGGGCGATGGGATCCTGCCACTGAGGCGCACGGGCGCGGAACTGGCGCAGCCAGGCGCGGCCCAGGCGATACTCTTCACCGCTTATGGCCTGGCTGCCGGTGGTCAGGCTGGGCAAGCCATAGTCATCCGCGGCGCTAGCCGGACCGGTAAGAGCAAGCGCCAGCACCAAGGCGCTGCCGGTCAGGAAGGTGCGGATGTTACGCAGCATGGCCAACCTCGTCATAATGGGGATCGAATGCTTATCCGACATTGATTCGACCTGTAAAGTGCCTTTAAATCTCAAGGGCTTTGACGTTCGCAAGAGCGTCACCCTTTTTGCGACAACCTGCATTCTCCCGGGAGTTACCATGGCTGTGCAACCAGATGACGTGCTCGACGCCTGCGGCCTGCCGTGCCCGCTACCGCTGCTGAAGGCGAAGCAGGGACTGGCCAGGCTCAAGGCCGGCCAGCTTCTTGAGGTCATCGCTACCGATGCGGGTTCCTGGCGTGACTTCGAGACCTTCGCCGAGCAGAGCATTCATGAACTGGTGGCGCGTGAAGAGCGAGGCGAGCGTTTTCACTACTGGATTCGCAAGGGCGAGGAGCCTGTTTCATGACCCTGCGTCAGGTCTTCAAGAGCTGGGTAGATCATTACTTCTCCGATGAGGAGGCAGTGATCCTGCTGGTCGTGCTGATACTGGGCTTCGCGGTAGTGATCCTGTTCGGTCGCATGCTGGCGCCTTTCCTCACCGCCCTGGTGATTGCCTTTCTGCTGCAGGGCGGCGTCAATGCCATGACGCGCCGAGGCGTACCCCACCTGCTGTCGGTGATCGTGGTATTTCTGGGGTTCATCGGCATACTAATGGCGTTGGCCTTCATCCTGATGCCGCTGATATGGAATCAGCTGGTGGGCCTGGTCCAGGAGACACCGCGGATGTTCGCCAGCAGCCAGCGCTGGCTGGGCGACCTGCAGGAGCGCTATCCCAATCTGGTGACGCCGGATCAGGTGCAGGAGTGGATCGGTGTCGCCGGGCGGGAGATGACCCAGTTCGGTCAAAGGATGCTGACCCTGTCGCTAGCCTCGCTGGGCAACGTCCTGTCGTTGATCATTTACCTGGTTCTGGTGCCCATTCTGGTTTTCTTCCTGCTCAAGGACCGCGACCAATTGGTGGCATTCACGCTCTCGCTGATGCCCCAGAAGCGTCACCTGATGACCCGTATCTGGCATGAGATGGACGATCAGATTGCCAACTATGTGCGCGGCAAGTTCATCGAGATCATCATTGTCGGGACCGTGACGTTCTTCACCTTTGCTTTCTTCGGTCTGCCCTATTCGGCGCTGCTGGCGGTACTGGTGGGGTTCTCGGTGCTGGTGCCCTACATCGGTGCTGCCGTCGCAACACTACCGGTGGCGGCGGTTGCCGGATTTCATTTCGGCCTCAGCGACCAGTTCCTCTATGTCTTGATTGCCTATGGCATCATCCAGGCGCTGGATGGCAATGTTCTGGTGCCGATCCTGTTCTCCGAGGCGGTCAACCTGCACCCGGTATCCATCATCGTCGCGGTGCTCTTCTTCGGCGGTGTCTGGGGTTTCTGGGGCATCTTCTTTGCCATTCCACTCGCTACCTTGCTCAAGGCGCTGGTCTACGCCTGGCCTCGTGGCATCCAGCAGCATCAGGCGGAGGAGGGCGTCGTCGAGGAGGTCGTGGAGAAGTGAGCCAGGCAACAGGATGAGAGGGCGGAGGGGCCTCCGCCCAGTACACCGGGCGGAAGCTGTCTTTAACCAGCGGCATATAGTGCCTGGGCAGCCTCGAGCACTTCATCGGCATGGCCCGGAACCTTGACGCCACGCCACTCCCGGGCCAGCTTGCCTTCCGCATCGATCAGGAATGTGCTGCGCTCGATGCCCATGTGCTCCTTGCCGTAGAGTTTCTTGAGCTTGATGACATCGAACAGCCGACAGACGGTCTCATCCTTGTCGGAGATCAGCTCGAAGTTGAAGGCCTGCTTGGCCTTGAAGTTCTCCTGGGCACGGATGCCGTCGCGGGACACGCCGAGTACGACCGTATTGGCGGCCTCGAAGTCGCTCATGCGGTCGCGAAAATCGCCGCCCTCGGTGGTGCAGCCGGGCGTACTGGCCTTGGGATAGAAAAAGAGGACCACCTGCCGGCCCTTGAGTTCGGACAGGGTGACTGTCGTATCGCCGGTGGCGGTAGCGGTAAAGCTTGGCGCGGATTGGCCGATGGCAAGCGTCATGTCGGGGATCCTTGGTTTTTGATAAGGTCTTGATTACACGCAATAGCGCCACGTCTGTCAAAGTCTCCGGTGCGTGCCGCTGTACAGCCTTCGGCCGCCTGAGTACCATTTACCCTTTGCATCGAGGGGCCTGCCGACAATTGGCACCCGAGAGCGGCATGAGCGGAGAGGAACGAGAGGATGATCACTGGCAGTATCGTCGCCCTGGCGACGCCGATGAAGGTCAATGGCGACATCGACTGGGAGGCGCTGCGCCGCTTGGTGAACTTCCACCTCGACAATGGCACCGATGGCATTGTCGCGGCCGGCACCACCGGTGAGCCCACCACCATGTCGTTTGCCGAACACTTCGACGTGATACGCACCGTGGTGGAAGAGGTCAACGGTCGCATCCCGGTTATCGCCGGAACCGGAGCCAATGCTACTTCGGAAGCCGTGGAACTGGCACGCTATGCCAGTGAAGTGGGCGCCGATTACTGCCTCTCGGTGTGCCCCTATTACAACAAGCCGACTCAGGAAGGGCTGTATCAGCATTTCAAGGCAGTGGCCGCGGGCAGTCAACTTCCGGTGATTCTCTATAACGTGCCGGGCCGCACCTGCTCGGACCTCTATAACGAGACCGTACTGCGCCTGGCTGAGGTCGACAATATCATTGGCCTGAAGGATGCCACTGGCAACCTGGAGCGTGCCGAGGATCTGATCGGTCGTCTCAAGGGCAGCGGTTTCATGCTTTACTCCGGCGATGACGCCACCGCCTGCGATTTCATGCTGATGGGAGGCAATGGCGACATCTCGGTGACCGCCAACGTCGCACCCCGGGCCATGCACGAGCTGTGCGCTGCCGCCGTGGCTGGCGATGCCGACAAGGCGCACCAGATCAATACGCGGCTGATGCCGCTGCATACCAACCTGGGTATCGAGTCCAACCCGATTCCAGTCAAGTGGGCCCTGCACCGCATGGGACTGCTGGATCCGGGTATTCGACTGCCGCTGACCTGGCTGTCCGAAAAGTACCACTCGACCGTGGGTGAGGCCCTGCAACTGGCAGGGGTGACAGACGACTGACGCTGCGACCGGACCCGATATCCCGACGCCCCGATTAATACGATGCAAGGTGGACGCATGAATTTTGCGCTGAAATGGATGCCGCTGGTGGCGGTTCTCGCCCTGGCAACCGCTGGCTGCGCACGCGATGGCTTCTATGATGACCGTAATATCGACTACGTGGAGGCCCAGCGCAGTGCGCCTCTGGTCCTTCCGGAAGGTCGCAATATCGAGCGCTACCGGGATGCCATGCCGGTTCCGGAGGCCACTGGCACGCTGCGTTCCAGCGAACGCTTCAGTGCGCCCAGCCCCGAGCGCCTGGTAGCCGGGCGTGCGACGGAGCGGGACTATGTCGAGCGCCGAGAAATCGGCAGCGACCGCTGGCTGGTGGTGGGGGCTGACCCGGGTATGGTCTGGCCTCAGCTGCAGGACTTCGCCCGTGCCCGTGGCCTGCAGGTTCAGGCCAGCGACGATACGCGAGGCGTGCTGGAGACCGACCAGGGCCGCCTGAGCGTTCGACAGGGCCTGCGCGAGGGTGACAGCGAGGTGCGCTGCGACCAGACGGGCCGCCCGGTCGCCGCCTGTCTTGACGCCCTGGAGCAGCACTTCAG
Source organism: Halomonas sp. ANAO-440 (assembly GCF_019915905.1). Taxonomy (NCBI): domain Bacteria; kingdom Pseudomonadati; phylum Pseudomonadota; class Gammaproteobacteria; order Oceanospirillales; family Halomonadaceae; genus Halomonas; species Halomonas sp. ANAO-440. The sequence continues at coordinate 157,337 of NZ_JAHXBV010000005.1, forward strand.
TGCACGCAGCGCCACGGCTAGCGCCGCTTCCCTGGCCGGTCAGCAGATCGCTGCTGAGGACCGCTTGCGCCTGGAGCAGCGCGGCGATGGCGAGTGGGTCGTACGGATTCCGCTGGATATCGATCGAGTCTGGGCCGAGCTCAGTCACCAGCTTGAAGCCGACTTCTCCGTGGAGGATCGCCGTGAGCTGGTTGAGCAGAACCCTCAGAGCCATGACTTTCTGATCAACTACATGACCGCCTCCGAGCGTGATCGTGGGGTCGTGCAGATCATCATGAGCCCGGATGTACGACAGATGCCCCAGCATATCCGCCTGGCGCTGGAGTCCGAAGGACCCGAGCGGACAACTCTGCGCGCCATCAACGAGAGCGAGCGACGTTTCCTGGAAAGGGATGCCCGTGAGCTGCTGGAGCGGGTGGCAGGCCTGCTGCGCTGATGTCGCAGCTGGCTGCTGCTGACTCGCCGCCGGTCGTCCCGCTGCAGGGGCGGCTGCGGTTTGCGTCGCTGGGCAGCGGAAGCAAGGGCAATGCCACCCTGGTCAGCGACGGTGAGGCATGGGTGCTGGTCGACTGCGGCTTCGGCCTGCGTGAGGCCGAGCGCCGTATGGCCCGGCTGGATATCCATCCTTCCCAGTTGGATGCCGTGCTGGTGACCCACGAGCATGGCGACCACCTGCGCGGCGTGGGGCCGCTGGCACGACGCCATGGCGTGCCGGTCTATATGACCCCGGGCACCTGGCTCTCCGGGCGCCTGGGTGAGGTGCCGCAGCTACACTGGATCACACCGCAGTCGCGTTTCGCGATCAAGGGGCTGCTCATCGATCCGATTACCGTGCCCCATGACGCCCGCGAGCCCATCCAGTTCCGTTTCGAGGCGGCCGGTTGCCACCTCGGTGTGCTGACCGACCTGGGGCATCCCAGCGATCATGTGGCAGAGGCGTTTCGTGGCTGCGATGCGCTGATTCTCGAATGCAACCACGACCCTCACCTGCTGCAGACGGGACCCTACCCGCCGACGCTAAAGCGTCGCGTGGGCGGCAACTGGGGGCATCTGGCCAACGGCCAGGCGGCCACGCTGCTTGCCCGGCTGGGGTTGGATCGCCTGCAGCGTATCGTCTGCTCACACCTTTCCGAACACAACAATCGCCCCGAGCTGGCGCTCGAGGCGCTGACGCCACTGCTCGATGGCGATGCCTCCCGTCTGACGATTGCCGCTCAGGACCACGGGCTGCAATGGCAGGCGGTGAGCTGAGAGCCCCCCCTTTCGTCTTGCGATAACCCTTTCTGGAGACCCCCATGGAAAAGCGCCAAGAACTCTATGCCGGCAAGGCCAAGTCGGTCTTTGCCACCGATGATCCGGATCGTGTGGTCCTGCAGTTTCGCGACGACACCAGCGCCTTTGACGGCGAGCGCATGGAGTCGCTGGCGCGCAAGGGCATGGTCAACAACCGCTTCAATGCCTTCATCATGGGCAAGCTCGAGGCGGCAGGTATTCCGACTCACTTCGAGCAGTGCCTCTCCGACACCGAGAGCCTGGTCAAGACGCTCACGATGATCCCGGTGGAGTGCGTGGTGCGCAATATCGCTGCCGGTGGCCTGGTCAAGCGCCTCGGCGTGGAGGAGGGGCGCGAGCTCTCGCCGCCAACCTTCGAGCTGTTTCTCAAGAACGACGCCCTGCATGATCCGATGATCAACGAGTCGCTGGCGGAGACCTTCGGCTGGGCCACGCCGCAGCAGCTGGCCGAGATGAAGGCACTGACCTTCAAGGTCAACGCGGTGCTCAAGCAGCTCTTCGCTGACGGCGGCCTGCTGCTGGTGGACTACAAGCTGGAGTTCGGCCTGTTCAAGGGACGGATCGTGCTGGGCGATGAGTTCTCACCGGATGGCTGCCGCCTGTGGGACGCCAAGACGCGGGACAAGATGGACAAGGACCGCTTCCGCCAAGGGCTGGGCGGCGTGATCGAGGCCTACGAGGAAGTGGGGCGGCGGATTGGCGTCGACTTTACGTAGACGTTAGATGTCGACGACTCAGATGTTGCTGTCTGGATGTCACTGAATAAAGGGCCCCGCGGGGCCCTTTGTCGTTGCCGGCCACCGTTCAGGCCGGCACGATGTCGACCACCCGGATCCTGGAGGCCTCTGCGTCGTTATCTATCTGGAAGCGAACGTCCACGTCGCGCAGCCTTACCCCATAGACCCGTGCTTCGCCCCCCTGGCGCCCCGCACCGTGATAGGCAGGCCGCGGGTCCTGGGCCAGGACCTGGATGACCAGCTCGCGCAGCGAGGCGCCATCGGGCCGTGTTGCCAGGGCGGCTTCCGCATCGGCCGAGAAACCCACCGCAAGCCGTAACGGCGCTTCCGGTGCAAAACCGGCGCGGGCTTCGGGGCGTGCTTCCGCCCAGGGCAGGTAGGGCTTGATATCGAGCACCGGGGTGCCACTGACCAGGTCGCAGCCGCGCAGCTCGAGGCATACCCCGCCGCGGGTATCGATGTCGATCAGTTCCACCAGCGATAGCCCGAGGCGGTTGGGGCGGTGGGTGCTGCGGCTGGCGAAGACGCCGACCCGGGCATTGCCCCCCAGCCGGGGCGGGCGTACCAGCGGCGCCCAGCGCCGATCGGGGCTAAGGTGGAAGATGAAGGTCAACCACAGGTGGCTGAACTCCTCCAGTCCGCGCACGGCGAGGGGGTCGGAGAAGGGGGGGGAGAGCACCAGGCGGGCGCGGGCGGCCGGCGCCAGGCCCGGCTGTCGGGGGATGCCGAACTTGTCGGGGAAGTCGCTGGCGATGTGGCCAATGGGTTGCATCGCGAAGTCGGCGTCAGGTTGTGCAGGAGTCATGGCGCCGATTATGCCCACCATTGGCCGCGACAGCGAGCTTGTGTAACCTGCGTGCCGGGTTTGTCACTTACAGCAGGAACAACGGGGTGGAAACGATGACGACCACGGAAGCGCCATCGGCGCCTGCCCAGTCTCCACGGATCATCTATCGCCAGGCCATGGCCCGCGACGGAGCCGACCAGGCTGAAGTCTTCCACCATGCCGTCATGCAGGGCGCGGCGTCCCACTACAGCGTTAAACAGCGGGAGGCATGGGCGAACTCGCTGCCGCGCGAGGCGAGCGTATGGGGGGCGCGTCAGGCGCTCTATACGACGCTGGTTGCCGCCTGCGACGGTCGCTGCGTGGGCTTTCTCGAACTGAACGTTTCCGAAGCCCATATCGAGACGCTCTATGTCTGGCCCTCGCTGGCACGGCGGGGTATCGGCACGACCCTGCTGGTCCACGCCAAGCGACTGCTGCTGGAGCACGGCTGCGAGAGGGTCACCATCGATGCCAGCTTGATGCTGGCTGACAGCCTGCTGCGTCGCGGCTGGCAGGACCGTGGTGAGGAGTGGCTGGAGCGTGGCGGTGAGCGTCTTCCGCGTCGGCGACTGGAGAAGCGGCTGGTAGCGGTGGAAACCTGAGAGAATGGTACGGGGAGTGTCGCGCAACGCCTTGCGGTCTAAGCCGGGGCAAGGCGTCGCGGATGGGTTGGCTCCGCTAGGAGTTGCCCAGCTCGACGATGCGCATCGACAGGTCGATGGCCTTGATGTCCTTGGTCAGGGCACCGCTGGAGATGCAGTCGACGCCGGTGTCGGCGATGGCGCGCAGGGTGGTCTCATCCACATTGCCTGACGCCTCCAGGGTGGCACGCCCGGCATTGCGCTTCACCGCCTCGCGCATGTCGTCGAGGGAGAAGTTGTCGAGCATCACGATGTCGGCGCCGGCGGCCAGAGCCTGGTCGAGTTCCTCGAAGCTCTCCACCTCCACTTCCACCGGCAGGTCACTGGCGATACGGCGGGCGGCCTTCACCGCCGCCTCGATTCCGCCGCAGGCAGCGATGTGGTTCTCCTTGATCAGGAAGGCGTCATAGAGTCCGATGCGGTGGTTGTGCCCGCCGCCACAGGTGACCGCATACTTCTGTGCCAGGCGCAGCCCGGGCAGGGTCTTGCGGGTGTCGAGCAGGCGCACGCCGGTGCCTTCGAGCAGCATCGCGTAGTGGCGTGTGCGGGTAGCGGTAGCCGACAATGTCTGCAGCAGGTTCAGCGCCGCCCGCTCTCCGGTGAGCAGGCTGCGGGCGGGGCCTTCGAGTTCGAGAAAGCACTGGCCCGCTTCCAGCGGGTCGCCATCGGCAGCGCTCCAGCGCAGGGTGACGCTGACATCGAGTCGGCGAAAGAGCTCCTCGACCCAGGCCATGCCGCAGAGTACCGCCGGCTCGCGGGTGATCACCCGGGCGCTTGCCCACTGGGTATCGGGAATCAGCTGAGCGGTGATGTCGCCGGGGCCGACATCCTCGGCGAGCAGGTGAGCCGCGCTGGCGCGGATCTCTTCGATAAGGGCATCCTGATAATGCATGGCAGGCCTTTTCGGGTTCATGGAGCGCATGGGCAAGGAGCTGCAAGACCGTCATTATAGGGAACTACAGCGAGGGCGTCAGGGGAGCGAGATGAGAATCGACAGCGGCTGGTTACAGGGAGCGCGACAGGTGCCGTCACCGAATCAGGACAGGCGGCCCGAGCATGAAGTTTCGGCGGTGGTGCTGCATTCGATCAGCCTGCCTCCCGGCGAGTACGGCGGTGACCATATCGAGCGCCTGTTCACCAACCGCCTCGATCCCGACGCGCACCCCTTCTTTGCGGCCATTGCCGAGTTGAAGGTATCGGCGCACCTGTTGATTCGCCGCGATGGCGAGTGCGTACAGTTCGTGCCCTTTGATCGTCGTGCCTGGCATGCCGGTCGCTCCTGCTGGATCGAGGGGGGGCGTGCGCGACGTGCGCTCAACGACTTCTCCATCGGCATCGAGCTGGAAGGTAATGAGGTCAGTGCCTATCGGGAGGCCCAGTATCGAACCCTCGCGCATGCTGTGCAGGCGCTCATGGACGACTATCCTGATATCACGCCAGGGCGCATTACCAGTCACGCGCGTATCGCCCCGTTGCGTAAGGCCGATCCGGGGCCTGCCTTCGACTGGGCCTACTTCCGCCACTGCCTTGGCTGATTGGAAAGAGGAAATGCTGTGTCTACAGGAACATGGATCGAATCATACGGTAGTTTTATTACATGCGCTGTTTCAGCTGGGCGGTCTATGCTCAAGCGCGCCTAAGGGCTTGTGTTGCAATGCAATGTGGTTGTTATGGAAACTTTTTCCATTCTGTTTTAATTGGCAGGGAGGCGACTTTCCGGTATGTTCTACGCCATTAGTGGTATCCAGCGCCACGTTGTTCCGTAATTTCACTACAAGAGCCGCCCGGCGGCCCCGATTTCCCTGATCGTCAGTAAGAACATGCCCCACCTACCCGCTGGGGTTTCCTGACATCACATTGTCACTCGGAGAGACGTCTATGAGTCTTGAGGCAAGAGAAGATTTCGATCCGGTCGAAACCACGGAATGGATAGATTCCCTGGAGTCGGTCCTGGATCGTGAGGGCGAAGATCGCGCCCGGTACCTGCTGACGCGCCTGGCTGACCGGCTACGCCGTGACGGAATGCAGGCTCCCTTCTCGGTGACGACGCCGCATCGCAACACCATACCGGTGCATCGCGAAGCGCCCATGCCGGGCGATCTGTTCATGGAGCGTCGGATCCGCTCCCTGATTCGCTACAACGCCATTGCCCAGGTCATACGCAACAATCGGGCGAATCCCGGGCTGGGTGGTCATATTGCCAGCTTCATGTCGGCAGCGACTCTGTACGACGTGGGCTTCAACCATTTTTTCCGAGCGCCCAATGGCGACTTCGAAGGCGATCTGGTCTATATCCAGGGCCACGTGGCCCCTGGCGTCTATGCCCGTGCCTACCTGGAAGGGCGTCTCACCGAGGCGCAGATGGACAAGTATCGACAGGAAGTCGATGGCGACGGTCTCTCCTCCTACCCGCACCCCTGGTTGATGCCGGACTTCTGGCAGTTCCCCACGGTTTCCATGGGCCTGGGGCCGATCCAGGCGATCTACCAGGCTCACGTGATGAAGTATCTGGATTCACGTGAACTCAAGAACATGTACGATCGCAAGATCTGGTGCTTCATGGGAGACGGCGAGTGCGACGAGCCGGAATCCCTTGGCGCTATTTCTCTTGCCGGCCGTGAAAAGCTCGACAACCTGATCTTCGTGATCAACTGCAACCTGCAGCGTCTCGATGGTCCGGTGCGTGGGAATGGCCGGATCATGGACGAACTCGAGGGCGTCTTCCGTGGTGCCGGTTGGAACGTGCTCAAGGTGGTCTGGGGCCGGCTCTGGGATCCGCTGTTCGAGAAGGACAAGAAGGGCATCCTGCAGCAGCGCATGGATGAGGCAGTCGACGGCGAGTACCAGAACTACAAGGCCAACGGTGGCGCCTATACCCGCGAGCATTTCTTCGGCAAGTACCCGGAAACCGAAGAGATGGTCAAGCACATGTCCGATGAGGACATCTGGAAGCTCAACCGCGGCGGTCATGACCCCTTCAAGGTCTATGCGGCCTACAACGAGGCGGTCAACAACCCCAACGGCAAGCCTACCGTGATTCTGGCGCACACGGTCAAGGGTTACGGGATGGGCAGCGGCGACGGCGAAGCGGCCAACGAGGCGCACCAGGTCAAGACCATGGAGTACGAGGCGCTGCGCAAATTCCGCGACCGCTTCGGCATTCCTCTCACCGACGAGCAGCTCAAGGAGGTGCCGTACTACAAGCCGGAGGATGACTCCCCCGAGCTCAAGTACATGCACCTGCAGCGTGAACGTCTGGGCGGCTACCTGCCCCAGCGCCGCAGTGACTTCGAGGCGCTCGAGATTCCCTCGCTGGACGACAAGATATTCGCTTCCCAGACCGGCGGCTCGAAGGGCCGGGAAGTCTCTACCACCATGTCGTTCGTGCGCGTGCTCAATGGCCTGGTGAAGCACAAGAAACTCGGTAAGCAGGTGGTGCCGATCATACCCGATGAGGCACGCACCTTCGGCATGGAGGGGATGTTCCGCCAGCTCGGTATCTACACCTCCGAAGGCCAGAAGTACGAGCCCGTCGACAAGGGCCAGATCATGTTCTACCGCGAGGACAAGCAGGGGCAGATCCTCGAAGAGGGCATTACCGAGGCGGGCGCCATGTCGGCGTGGATCGCCGCGGCAACCTCCTACAGCAACAACAACCTGACGCTGCTGCCGTTCTACGTCTACTACTCGATGTTTGGCTTCCAGCGCATCGGTGACCTGGCCTGGGCTGCCGGTGATCTTCAGGCCCGCGGCTTCCTGGTCGGTGGTACCGCGGGGCGGACCACCCTGAATGGCGAAGGTCTGCAGCACCAGGATGGCCATAGCCATCTTCAGGCGTCCACCATTCCCAACTGCCGTAGCTATGATCCGACCTATGGCCATGAGGTGGCGGTGATCGTCCAGGATGGCCTGAAGCGCATGTTCGCCGACAAGGAGAACTGCTTCTACTACCTGACGGTGATGAACGAGAACTACGAGCATCCCGAACTCGACGAGCTGCCGGCCGAGGACATCATCAAGGGCATGTACCGCCTGCGCGAGGTGAAGGGCGACAAGGGGCACGTACAGCTGCTTGGTTGCGGCACCATCCTGCGGGAGGTCGAAGTGGCCGCCCAGATGCTCGCCGACGAGTGGGGGGTTGGCTCCGAAATCTGGAGTGTCACCAGCTTCAATGAACTCCGCCGCGAGGCACTGGGTCTGGAGCGTGAGGCATTCCTGAATCCGGGTGACGAGCCGGTAAAGCCGCACGTCACGCGCTGCCTCGAGGGTCGCGAGGGGCCTGTCATTGCCTCGACCGACTACATGCGCCTGTTCGCCGATCAGGTTCGTGCCTGGGTCCCGAACGACTACCATGTACTAGGGACCGATGGCTATGGGCGCTCCGACACTCGCGAAAAGCTTCGCCATTTCTTCGAGGTCGATCGTTACTTCGTGACCGTCGCTGCACTCAAGGCATTGGCCGACCGCGGCGAGCTGGACCGCAAGGTCGTCGCCGAGGCGATCAAGAAGTACGGCATTGATCCCAGCAAGCCTAATCCGCTGACCAGCTGATTCCGGTGGCCAGGCGGGCCCTGGGCCCGCCTGCTCCAGGCACGATTTGGAAGGAGCGCGACCTTGAGTAGCGAAATCATAAAAGTTCCCGACATCGGCGGCAGTGAAGATGTCGAAATCATCGAAATCGCGGTGTCCGAAGGCGACGTCATCGACGCCGAGGATACCTTGATCACTCTGGAGTCCGACAAGGCCAGCATGGACGTGCCCGCGCCCAAGGGCGGTAAGGTGTTGAAGGTGCTGGTCAAGGAGGGCGATACCGTTTCCGAGGGCGACGACATCGTCGAGCTCGAGGTGGAAGGCGGTGGCAGCGACGATGCCGGCGGCGAGGAAGAGGCCGACAAGCCTGAGCCCAAGCGTGACGAGTCGGCGACCAAGCAGGACTCCCAGGCAGCCGAGCAGAAGCCGGCGGCGAAGAAGAGTTCCGGTGGCGGCAAGCGCACCGTCGAGATCACGGTACCCGACCTGGGTGGCTCCAGTGATGTGGAGATCATCGAGGTGGCGGTGGCCGAAGGCGACGACATCGCGGCTGAAGATACCCTCTTTACCCTGGAGTCGGACAAGGCCTCCATGGATGTGCCGAGTCCCCATACCGGCAAGCTGGTCACGCTGACGGTGAAAGAGGGCGATACGGTTTCCGAGGGCGATGTGGTCGGGACCATGGAAATTGCCGGCGAGGGCGCTGACGAAGGCGGCGAGCCGGAAGCGTCGTCCAGCGAGGGTGCTGGCGACGAAAAGTCCCCTGAGGCCCCGGCCGAGGAGGAGAACGCCAGCAGCGGTGAGCCCGAGCGCAAAGAGATTCGTGTGCCGGATCTGTCTGGCGCCAGCGACGTGCCGATCATCGAGATGGCCGCCAGCGAAGGGGACGAGGTCAACGAGGAAGACCCGTTGATCACCCTGGAGTCGGACAAGGCCAGCATGGATGTACCGAGCCCCTACAAGGGCAAGCTGGTGGAGCTCACCGTCAAGGAGGGCGACACCGTCTCCGAAGGTGACTTGATCGGCTATATCGAAGTGGCCGGTGCCAAGCCGACCGCCAGCAAGGAGCAGAGCAAGAAGCCGGCCGAGCAGAAGGCGTCGGCATCTTCGGCAAAGGCGGACAAGCCTGCTCCGACGTCGGGCGGGACGCCGAGCCCTGAAGCGCAGATGGCAGCGCACAAGCCGCGGGACGGCAAGCTGGTGCATGCCGGTCCGGCGGTGCGCATGCTGGCCCGGGAGCTGGGGGTGGACCTGGGTTTGGTCAAGCCCAGCGGCCCGAAGGAGCGGGTGCTGAAGGAGGACGTTCACGCCTACGTCAAGCAAGTCATGAGCGGTAAGTCTCAGCCAGCGGCGCCGTCTCCGGCAGCCACGGGTGGTGCCGGTATTCCGCCGATTCCCGAGGTCGACTTCAGTCAGTTCGGCGAAGTGGAAGAGAAGCCCATGGGGCGCCTGCTCAAGATGGGCGCCACCAACCTGCATCGCAGCTGGCTCAACGTGCCCCATGTGACTCAGTTCGATGAGGCGGACATTACCGAGCTGGAAGCGTTCCGCAAGGCGATGAAGGCCGAGGCCGAGGCACAGGGCGCCAAGCTCACGCCACTGCCCTTCCTGGTCAAGGCCTGCGCCTTTGCGCTTACCAAGTTCCCGCAGTTCAACGTCAGCCTGAAGGGAGACGGTGAGACCCTGGTGTGGAAGAAGTATGTTCACATCGGGATCGCGGTAGACACACCGGATGGGTTGATGGTGCCGGTGGTACGCGATGCCGACAAGAAGTCACTGATCGAAATTGCCACTACCATGGCCGAGCTTGGCAAGAAGGCACAGACCAAGAAGCTCAAGCGCGAAGAGATGACCGGCGGTTGCTTTACGATCTCGAGCCTTGGCTCCATTGGCGGCACGGCCTTCACGCCTATCGTCAATGCACCGGAAGTGGCGATTCTCGGCGTCTCCAAGGCGCAGATGAAGCCGGTCTGGAACGGTAGTGATTTCGAGCCGCGGTTGATGATGCCGCTGTCGCTCTCCTACGACCACCGGGCCATTAACGGTGCCGATGCGGCGCGATTCACGGCCTTCCTGGCCGATGTGTTGACCGACATCCGTCGACTGTTGCTGTAAGCATTGGTTCGACTCCGCACACCGGCGGCGCCTCCTGGGCGTCGCCGGTGTTTTCGTCAGGCCAGGCCAGCCATAGGGAAGACCAAAGTGCAAGTTGTGAGTTAATTGGCTGAAAAGGCTGACTCTTTACCCTGCATGACTGTCCCCGCCAGCGTATTCGAGGTTGTCTGGCCGGGGCCACACGGTTATCGTTCTTTTCCAACCCTTCTTCACCACAGAATTTATCACTCTCTCAAGGAGCAGCCAGATGCGTTTGATCCTGTTGGGCGCCCCGGGTGCCGGCAAGGGCACACAGGCCCAGTTCATCTGCGAACGCTATAATATTCCGCAGATTTCCACTGGCGATATGCTGCGCGCCGCCGTCAAGGAAGGCAGTGAACTGGGGCTGAAGGCAAAGGAGATCATGTCCAGTGGTGGACTGGTTTCCGATGACCTCATCATCGCACTGGTCAAGGAGCGTATTGCCCAGCCCGACTGCGAGAATGGCTTCCTCTTCGACGGCTTTCCCCGCACCATTCCCCAGGCCGATGCCATGAAGGAAGCCGGTGTGAAGATCGACCATGTGCTGGAGATCGCCGTGGCCGATGAGGAAATCGTCAAGCGCCTGGCGGGTCGGCGCGTGCATCCGGGATCCGGCCGGGTCTATCACATCGAATACAATCCCCCCCGTGAAGCGGGCAAGGACGATGTCACCGGTGAGCCCCTGATTCAGCGCGAGGATGACAGCGAGTCGACGGTGCGTCACCGCCTGTCTGTCTATCATGACCAGACCGCTCCTCTGGTCGACTACTACAAGCAGTGGGCCGAGAAGGAGCCCCAGGCGGCTCCCGTCTATCATCGGGTCGATGGCGTGGGTAGTGTCGATGATATTACGGCTCAGGTGCGCCAGGCACTGGACGACTGATTCGGCTTCACGAAAACCGCTCCTTGGATGGCCCGCCTGTGCGGGCCATCGTCGTTTTACCGCCAGCGGCGTATAATGACCACCCACTTCTCGTCACGATGCCCACCTATGCCGATTCTGCTGGCCCTTGATGCCTCCTCGAGTGCCTGTTCCGCCGCCGTGCTGCTGCAGCGCGAGGGTGGCGATGACATATTGGTCTCGCGTTTTGCGCTCACGCCCCGTGAGCATACTCGCCGCCTGCTGCCGATGGTCGACAAGGTGCTGGCCGAGGCCGGCCTCGCGCCTGCCGAGCTGGACGCCGTGGCCTATGGCCATGGTCCGGGCTCCTTCACTGGGTTGCGTATCGCGGCGGGCCTCGCCCAGGGGCTGGCCTACGGGCTGGATCGTCCCCTGCTCGGCGTTTCAACCCTGGAAGCCCTGGCTCTTGCTGCCCATCGCCGCCACGCCCTATCCCACGTCATCACCGCGCTGGACGCGCGCATGGGTGAAATCTACGTGGCGTCCTGGTTCTGTCACGAGGGGGTGACCGAGGCCCTGTCGCAGGAGGCTGTCATGCCTCCGGAGCGCCTGCAGCTGCCGGCAGCCCACGCATCGTGCGACTGGGTCGGCGTGGGCTCCGGCTGGACGCTACGAGAGACGATGCCGGACGAGATTCGCACAACGGTCCGCCAGGGCGACGCCACGCTGGAGCCGGCCGCCGAGGAGATGGTCCTGTTGGCGGCACGTGCCTATGCCGCCGGTGAACGTCATGCCGCCCATGATGTTCAGCCGGTCTATTTGCGCGACCAGGTTGCCTGGAAGAAGAGTCAGTGAGTGGTATGGACACCGAATGCAGGGTCGCGGTCGAGGGGGACGTGCTGGCACCGTTGGCCCAGCGCATGGGGCTTACGCTAGACGCGGCGGGTGGTGCCGAGCTGATATTGCGGCATGTGGACGGGGCCTTGGCTCTCTGCGGCGATCAAAAGCGCTACGGCAAACCCCTGGTGGTTGATTTCGTGTCCGGCCGTGCGGCGCACCGCAGGCGCTTCGGCGGTGGGCGCGGACAGCTGATCGCCCGGGCCTGTGGTCTGGGCGGTGGCGTCACCCCCAGCGTGGTGGATGCCACCGCAGGGCTGGGGCGGGATGCCTTCGTGCTGGCGAGTCTCGGCGCCCGGGTGCTGATGATCGAGCGCGTAGCCGTCATTCATGCGCTGCTGGAGGATGCCCTGATTCGCGCTCGCAACGATGCCGAGACGGCAGACATCGTCCAGCGCTTGGCGCTGGCCCATGGCGATGCCACCCGCCATCTGGCCGCTCTGGTTGCCGACAGCGGCGTGGCACCGCAGGTGGTCCATCTCGATCCCATGTTTCCCCACCGCGAGAAGTCGGCCCTGGTGAAGAAGGAGATGCGGCTGTTTCGGCTGCTGGCCGGCGATGACGACGATGCGCCGCGCCTGCTCGAGGCGGCTCTGGACGTGGCGACGCATCGGGTGGTGGTGAAGCGTCCGCGCAAGGCCCCGCCCATTGCCGGACCCGCCCCCCGCCATGTCATCGAAGGCAAGACCAGCCGCTACGACCTGTACGTACATCGTTCACTGGCCTGACTCATGGCGCTGGGTCCCGTCGGCCTATCACCGAGTGACCAGTTGGAGCCGGTGACGAAGCTCAGTATCGAACAGCACCTGTGAACGCTGGGCAGCCTCGCATAGCTGCTCGTCGTACCACAGCCTGTCATTGGCTTCCCATATCCAGCCTTTGGCCTCGAGGCTGCGGATCAACCCGGCGAAGATATTGCGGTCGAAGAACTCCGGCGCATCCCGGCCGGAGAGAAGTGCCAGGCGTTCGGCCATCTGCCGGCTGCACTCGGTGAGGTCGTCCCGGCCCTGGCTCCCCGGCGGCTGGTTGAGCAGAGTGGCCAGCAGCAGGTAGCCGCGCTCGAGGGGAGGCTGCATCAACCGCCCCAGCAGGTTGAGCTGTTCGCCGGCCTCGAGTTCCTCGACGCGCAGCCAGGCACCTGCCTCCTTTGACAGAAGCCCCGCCTGGCCGAAGGCATCGAGCATGGTCGGCAGCATGCTGGCCAGGCTTGCCTCCTCGAGAAAGAGTTCCCGGGCGAGTATCGGCCAGGCGGGCTCGAGCAGGTGGAGCAGGCTGTCCAGGTCGTGCTGCGGGGCATGTCGGAAGGCGAAGGCGGTGAGCCCGGCCAGGGCGAAGAGATGCAGCACGTTGTTGCGGTACCACACCAGCAGGCTGGCCTGATCCGGCTTGGCCACCAGAATATCGCCCAGCGGGTGGGCGCGACGCTCGATCATGCCCAGCGCGATGACCTGCTCTATCCAGTCGCTCGGCGCGCCCTCCGGCAGCCTGACATCCAGACCTCCCGGGCAATACTGCTGCAGGCGAACAAGCAGAGCCAACTGACGTGTCATGAGGCTCTCCTCAAGGGCATCATGAGGCGTTGCCAGCAGCACCAGGGCAACGAGGTTGACCGGATTGAGGGCGGCGGCGGCGTTGATGCGTGTGGCCAGTTCAATGCCCAGCCGCGGTACCGCCTCGCCGAGCCAGGCGGGCTTCGGGTCGATCGGTGCGTTGCGCCAATCGGGATCCAGGCGGTCGAGGTAGTCGCCGAGCAGCAGCGGGTCACCGACGCTGACCGTGACCTGGCCGAAAGGCTGGCGCAGCTGACCGAGGACACGCAGCAGTGCCAGCGGACTCTCCTTGCGTTTCTTGCCACCGCGCAGCTCTCGCTGATAGCTGGCGTTTTCGATGATTCTCTCATAGCCGATATAGACCGGTATGAAGGCGAGTTTCGGCGGGCTGGTGGCGGCGGCGCTGCGGTGAAAGGAGCGCAGGGTCATCGCCAGCATGCCTGGCCGCGGCGTCAGCATGCGGCCGCTGCGCGAGCGGCCTCCCTCGATGAAGTATTCCAGCGGATGGCCCCTCGCCAGAAGGCGATGGAGGTACTCATTGAAGACGGCAGCATAGAGCGGTTTGTCGCGAAAGCTGCGGCGCATGAAGAAGGCGCCCCCGCGTCGCAGCAGGGGGCCGATCAGCGGGATATCGAGATTGCGCCCGGCAGCGACATGGGGTGGCATCAACCCGTCTCGATAGAGTACATAGGAGAGCAACAGATAATCGATATGGCTGCGGTGGCAGGGGACATAGACCAGAGTATGGTCGCCGGCCAGCTCCTTGACGCGCGACAGCCCCTGCACGTTGACGCCGTCATAGAGTCGATTCCAGAGGCGTCGTAGCAGCCCGTCCATGAAACGCAGCACCGGGTAGGTCATGCTGGAGGCGATCTCGCGACCGTAGCGCAGGGCGCGTTGCTCAAGGCGCTGTGGCGAGCGCTTCTCGCTCCTGGCGAGCTCCTCGATGACACGGCGGACCTCGGGGCTTCTGGCCACTCCTTCGATCAGGGTGCGACGATGGGAGAGGTCCGGACCCAGCACGCGGGTACGCATGCGCCGGAAATGAACGCGCAGCAGCCGGGCGGTCTTGCGGTTGGCCAGCGCCGGGCCGCGTGAATCGAGCAGGTCGCGAAGGCGCAGCGGAGCCCCGAAGTGGACCTCTACGTTGCGACCATTGACCAGTACCGACAGGGCGCGGCGCATTCGTCCTGTCAGTCGCCAGCTATCGGCGGCGAGCATGCGCCAGAAACCGAAACGCTTGCCCGGAGCCCGGCCCCAGAACACGCTGACCGGCACCAGCTGCAGATCGGCATCGGGATCCGCCGCTAGCTGCTCCAGGGCCGTGATGAAGGGCGCTGGCTTGGCCGTCCCGCGCCGCCAGAGGCGTCGACGCCGGGCTGGCAGGGGCAGGCACGCAGGCAGTTCGACGCCATGGATTCTGCGCTTTCCCTTGGCCGGGGGCAGCCCGTGGCGCTGACACAGGGCCTCCAGCAGCAGCGTGTCGGAGAGCGCCGGATGGGGCAGCACATAGAGGGTCGGCAGTCCCGGGTCGAGCGCCAGGGCGTCGGGTGCAGGCTCGATCAGCCGGGTCTCCACACAGGCATTGACCAGGCGTCTCAGTAGACTGCGAAGGGGAGCGAGAAGGGGAAGAGCAAGGGCCATCCGGTTGCCTCTGCTGGGGGCGAGGCGCCAGTATAGCCTTGCCCCGCCCATCGGGTCAGGTGCTTTCCCTCGGCGTGCAAACGTGCGTCAATTCAGCCACGCAACTGAATACGGGAGACATGCCATGCATGGCGTGTGGCGGGATGGCAATCGGTTCCAGCTGCTGGCGGAGTCATCGCGCTTCTTGCCGGCGATGTTCGATGCCATCGAGGAGGCGCGCCATTCGATACTGATCGAACTCTATCTGATGGAGTCGGGACGGCTGACAACGGCGCTGCTCAATGCCCTGATTCGGGCATCCGAGCGGGGGGTGAAGGTTGCCCTGATGCTGGATGGCTACGGTGCCAGGGGCTTGCTCGGAGAGGATCGGCAGCGTATCGAGGTCGCCGGCATAGCATTGCGGCTGTTCAATCCCCTGGGCTTTCATTCCCTGGCGCGCAACCTGACCCGGGATCATCGCAAGGTGGTGATAGTGGACGGCCGGGTGGCTTTTACCGGCGGCTTCGGCGCCGTCGATGAGTTTCTGAGCGCCTGGTACGAGGTGGCGGTGCGTATCGAGGGCCCGGTGGTGGCCGACTGGGTACGGCTCTTCTCCCGGCTCTGGGACTCGCCCATGACACGCGGCGAAGGGGCGCCCTCCCTGGTGCGTGAAGTGGGCCTCCGGTTGACGCAGCGTGAGGACTATCGGGGCATGCGCGGCCGGGTTGTCTGGGGTCAGGGCTATCGCTATCAGGCGATTCGACACTCCCTCTATGCCCGGGTCTCCGCGGCACAGCGGCGTATCTGGCTCTGCACACCCTATTTCGTGCCTACCTTCAGCCTGCGTTTGCGACTGGTACGGGCGGCGCGGCGCGGGGTCGATGTACGGCTTCTGCTGCCGGGGAAGGATCACGACCACCCCGGGGTTCGCTATGCCGGCCAGCGCTTCTATCGTCGAATGCTCAAGGCCGGGGTGCGGATCTTTGAATTTGAACCCAGTTTCATTCACGCCAAGTTCACCCTGGTGGACAACTGGTCGAGCATCGGCTCGTGCAACTTCGATCACTGGAGCCTGCACTGGAATCTGGAGGCCAACCAGGAAGTGGACGATACCCGCTTTGCCGGTGAGGTTGCTGCCCTGTTTGAGCGCAACTTCTCGGCCAGCCAGGAGATCACCCGGAAGGGGTGGGCGCGACGCCCCCGCTGGCAGAAGTTCAAGGAGTGGGTGTTCGGCCGGGTGGACGGCTGGCTGACGCGGCTGCGTTAGCTCCAGCGCCAGCGCTTCCGGGTAATTCGTTCTGTTGCGCTACCGTGCCTATTGGTAACACAGGCAAGACTACCGTTTGCCGCCGTGTTTGCCGGGGCGGCGGGCGGCGGGCTTCTTCTTGCGCGGCATAGGCTTGGGTGTCTCCGGCGGTACCCGGTAATGCAGGTAGAGATCCAGCACCAGTTCCGGCAGCTGGTCGACGAGCGACTGAAGCCGTGCCGTGTCGGTGGCGAGCTCCGCCATGTCGGGTTCGTCTTCGAACAGGCCTGAAAGCGCCATGAAGGGCAGCAGTAGGGTGGCCACGGTCTCTTCGTCGTGCTCGAACCAGGACGCCTCATCCAGGAAAACCCCTTCCATGAATCCGGCGCACCAGTCGCCGATGGGTGTTTCCTCCGGCGCCAGGCCGTCCAGGGCGGTATCGAAGGGAAGCTCCGGGAGCCCGCCCTGCTCGAGGGTGTCGATGGCGTTATGCCGCAGGCGCTCCAGCAGGCCGAGGATCTCGCTGCGCTCGGCATCGTCGGCGAAGGCGGGCTCGCCCTGGAAGAGTTCGGCGATCCAGGTGGCGCTCTCGATTTCGCTCGGGGCGACGGCCAGGGCTACCAGGAAGCCGTGGGCCGAGATGAGGTCCAGAGCATCGGGGTCGACGCGGTCGGACTCCAGGTACTCGTCGAGCCGTTCGAGCGCTTCATCCTCGAGCAATGGCTGGGGCTGGGGCGTGTCGGACATGGGGCCTCTCGCTGGCGGCGGGTCGGATAAGGGCGTGGGAATCGGAAAAGGGCCTTGCGGCGGCCTGGGCTGGACGTCGCCTTCCCGGGCCGCCATTCTAGCACCCTGGTCTCGTCCGGTCCTTCTCATGCGCTACCGGCCGAACCAGGAATCTGCTCCAGGCCCCGTCTGCACCAGGAGACCCTTCGCTTCGCCATGAACCATCCCGCTACTGTTCTCAAGCGTCCCATTGCTGCTTCGAACCGACCGGCACTTCCCGACCCCGGGGCGACCTGGTTGAGTCAGCTCGACGAATTGGCGTTGCAGCAGGCACTGCTCGACCGGGTCGAGGCCGCCTGGAGCCTTTGTGTCGAAGTCCATCCCGATTTGCCGCGGCCACGGGTCTGGTGCGACCTGCGTGGCAAATGCGCGGGCCAGGCGCACTATGGGCGCGGTGGTCTGCGCTTCAACCCGGTGCTCTATCGAGAAAATCGACACGCTTATCTGGTCGAGGTGGTGCCCCACGAGATGGCCCACTGGTTGGTTCACCATCTCAGCGATGGCCACCGGGCGCGCCCCCATGGCCGCGAATGGCGCGCGGTGATGGAACAGCTTTTTGGCCTCTACCCCCGGGTGACCCATGCCTTCGATACGGGACGGGCGAGTCCTGCACCCTACCGCTACGTCTGCCACTGCCGTGAGCACGCCTTTACCGCACGACGTCACTCCCTGGCGCGCCGAGGCAGAGGCTACCGCTGTCGTCACTGTGCTCAGACCTTGGTCTATCAGCCGTTTGTAGACCCTTGAAAGCATATCCAACTATTTGAAATAAAAAAGAAAAATCTTGATACCAAGGTCTAAGGGGAAGGTCGTTACAGGAGGTATATGCTGGAGGGACATCATGGTGCCGGCGCAACCAACAATAATGCTGCCGGCGGTATCCACAGAGAGTGGTGCATCTCCTGGAAGAGGCTATTCAATGACCGAACAGCAGAAAGTCCATCCGGTAAGCGACGACTTTGCCGCCAACGCCTGGGTAGATAAGGAAAAGTATCAGTCCATGTACCAGCAGTCCGTTGACGACCCTGAGGGGTTCTGGGCGGAACAGGCCAAGCGTGTCGACTGGATCAAGGCGCCGACGAAGATCAAGAATACCACTTTCGATTCGCATAACGTCGATATCCGCTGGTTCGAGGATGGCACCCTGAACGCTAGCGTCAGTTGCCTCGACCGCCACCTGGAAACGCGTGGCGACCAGACCGCCATCATCTGGGAAGGCGATGATCCCAAGGACGCCAAGCATGTCACTTACCGCGAGCTGCATGCCAAGACCTGCCAGCTGGCCAACGCGCTGAAGGAACTCGGCATTGGCAAGGGCGATGTGGTGACCCTCTACATGCCGATGATTCCCGAGGCGGCCGTGGCCATGCTGGCCTGCGCTCGTATCGGTGCGGTACATTCGGTGGTGTTCGGTGGCTTCTCCCCCGACGCCCTGGCCCAGCGTATCAACGGTGCCGACTCGAAGCTCGTGATTACCGCCGATGAGTCGGTGCGTGGTGGCAAGCAGGTGCCGCTCAAGGATAATGTCGATGCTGCCCTGACACGCAAGGGCACCGAGGTATGCAAGAACGTGCTGGTGGTCAAGCGCACCGGCGGCGAGATCGACTGGAACGATAGCCGTGACGTCTGGTATCACGATCTGGTCGACAAGCAGGCTACCGACTGCCCCTCCGAAGAGATGAACGCCGAGGACCCGCTGTTCATTCTCTACACTTCCGGCTCTACCGGAGCCCCCAAGGGCCTCAAGCACACGACTGGCGGCTATCTGGTCTATGCCAGCCTGACCCACCAGTACATCTTTGATTATCAGGATGGTGAGGTCTACTGGTGTACCGCCGACGTGGGCTGGGTCACCGGGCACAGCTACATCGTTTACGGGCCGCTGGCCAACGGGGCCACCACACTGATGTTCGAGGGTGTGCCGAGCTACCCGAGCCACGGCCGTATGGGCGAGATCGTCGACAAGCACAACGTGGCGATTCTCTACACAGCGCCAACCGCCATCCGTGCCCTGATGGCACATGGCGATGCGGTCATGGACTCCAGCAAGCGCGACAGCCTGCGCCTGCTTGGCTCGGTAGGGGAGCCCATCAACCCCGAGGCGTGGGAGTGGTTCTACCGGGTGATCGGCAACTCCAAGTGCCCCATCGTCGATACCTGGTGGCAGACCGAGACCGGCGGCATCCTGATTTCGCCGCTGCCCGGCGCCATGGACCTGAAGCCGGGTTCGGCCACGCTGCCGTTCTTTGGCGTGATGCCGGCTCTGGTCGACAGCGAGGGCAACGAACTCAAGGGCGTCGCCGACGGCAACCTTGTCATTCTCGACTCCTGGCCGGGCCAGGCCCGCTCGATCTGGGGCGACCACGATCGCTTCGTCCAGACCTACTTCTCCACCTACAAGGGGATGTACTTCACCGGTGACGGCTGTCGTCGTGACGAGGACGGCTACTACTGGATCACCGGGCGGGTCGATGACGTGCTCAATGTGTCCGGCCATCGCATGGGCACCGCCGAGATCGAATCCTCGTTGGTGGCTCACGAGGCCGTGGCCGAGGCCGCGGTGGTTGGCTTCCCCCACGACATCAAGGGCCAGGGCATCTATATCTACGTGACCCTGACCGATGGCGTCGAGCCCAGCGACGAGCTCAAGAAAGAGCTGACCCAGTGGGTACGCAAGGATATCGGCCCGATCGCTTCCCCGGACGTCATCCAGTGGGCGCCGGGTCTGCCCAAGACCCGCTCGGGCAAGATCATGCGCCGCATACTGCGCAAGATCGCTGCCAACGAAACCGACGGCCTGGGCGATACCAGCACCCTGGCCGATCCGAGCGTGGTCGACGATCTGATCGAGAATCGCGCGATCAAGTAATGAAGTTGCGGTACGGAATACTGCCGGCCCTCGGGCCGGCTTTTTCGATTCAACCGGCGGCAACGATGGCCTTGAGCAGCTCGGCCTTGCTCATGCGGCTACGGCCGGAAAGGTCGCGTTCGTAGAGCTCGTCACGGGAGAGGGTATCCAGCTTGGCGGGGCCTCCCTAGGCGTGTAGTGAAACCTGTACGGAGCGCTCCTTTAAGCGCGGTGACTGGAATATTGCGGTTAATATTCGTACCACTCTGAATTGTACGGAGATGGCCTTTCATATCCTTGCGTGGCAGATGGACAAGCAGGGAGTTGACCTGGACCGAGAGATTGTTGACAAATATGGTCATGTGCTTGGGAAAGCTTCGGCGCATGGGGTAACATGCCGTTATCGATTGATGAGCCCAGTGAGTCGGCCCTTGGCCCACTGCTCGAGGAACCGGAGGAGAATCCATGGCGTTTGCCCAGAAATTCATCGTTGCCGATGATCATCCGCTGTTCCGTGCAGCCCTGACCCAGGCGCTGCGCCAACTGGCGCCCCAGGCCGAGATCGTCGAGTCCGACACCATGGCGGCGACCAATGAGGTGGTGACACGCCATCCCGATGCCGACCTGATTCTGCTCGACCTCCATATGCCCGGCGCTCATGGCTTTTCCGGATTGATCCAGCTACGTGGCCAGACTCCCGATATCCCGGTGGCGGTGGTGTCCGGCAGTGACGAGCCCTATGTGGTGCGTCGGGCCATCGACTATGGTGCTTCCGGCTTCATCCCCAAGTCTTCTTCCCTGGCGCTGATCGCGGAAGCGG
This sequence comes from Halomonas sp. ANAO-440, assembly GCF_019915905.1. NCBI lineage: Bacteria > Pseudomonadati > Pseudomonadota > Gammaproteobacteria > Oceanospirillales > Halomonadaceae > Halomonas > Halomonas sp. ANAO-440. Next base: position 178,111 of record NZ_JAHXBV010000005.1, read on the forward strand.
TGGGCGAGATCCTGGATGGTGAGGTATGGCTTCCCAAGGAACTGGCCGATGCCATGGGCGACTCCAACGAGGAGGAGACCCGTTTTGCCGAAGCCATCGCCTCATTGACTCCGCAACAGTTTCGGGTGCTCAACATGCTCACCGAGGGCCTGCTCAACAAGCAGATTGCCTATGAGCTGAGCGTCTCCGAGGCGACCATCAAGGCCCATGTCACGGCCATCCTGCGCAAGCTGGGCGTACACTCTCGTACCCAGGCGGTGATCGCCGCCCAGAAGCTCGAGGTGGAGCCGCCCAAGGTCGAGTCCTGAGCGACTCGCGCTGAGCATCGATGCAGAGCAAAACCGCCGGATGGCAACATCCGGCGGTTTTGTTATTTGACTGGCGCTGACCTGTCCGACGCTAGGCCCCGGTGGGCAGGCCAACGCGGAGGCGCTTTGAACCCCTCCCTGGGCGCTACATTCACCCTGCGGCGCTCTCGCATCCTGCTCCGCTTGCAGGGCCGGTGCTGGCCATCCATGGCCAGCCCGTTCGGAGCAGTGCTCCTCACCCATGGCGAATGACCTCCGCTTAGGCCTCCCACCGGCATGCCTTGAACGCTTAAGGGCACTAATTCTCCTGCCTGGTGGCACGGCTGGCTTGTAGTGTGCGGGTCAGCAGGGCGCGCAGGGCGGCAGGGCGCACCGGCTTCTGCAGCAGGTGGTAGCCCGAGCGACGGATCACCTCGGCTACTTCCTCGGTGCGGTCGGCGGTGATCACGATACCCGGCACGGCGCCCTCGAGGCGTTCGCTGAGCGCTTCCAGGGCCATCAGACCGGTCACCTCGTTGTCCAGGTGATAGTCCGCCAGAATCGCATCCGGTTCGCCGTCCAGGTTACGCAGCACCGACTTGGCACCACCGATGCTGGTGGCGGTGAGCACGTCGCAGCCCCAGCCTGAGAGCATGGCCTTCATGCCTTCCAGGATCAGTGTCTCGTTGTCGATACAGAGGATACGGGTGCCGGCGAGCTTGTTGCCGGCTCGGCGAGCCACAGCCTGCTCCGATATTGCCTCGAGAGGGCGTGCCTCCACCACTGGAACGCTGACGGAAAAGACCGTACCGTGACCCTCCCGTGAGCGGACCTGTATCGGATGATCCAGTACCCGACTCATGCGATCGGCAATGGAGAGACCAAGCCCCAGCCCCTTCTCGCTCTCCTTGTGACGGGTTGTCTGGTCGAGACGACGAAACTCCTGGAATATCTCCGACTGTTTGGACTCGGGTATGCCGGGGCCGCTGTCCCACACCTCGATGGAGAGCCGCTGCCCTTGGCGCCGGCAGCCGAGCAGCACCCGGCCCTCCTGCGTATAGCGAATCGCATTCGACAGGAAGTTCTGCACGATGCGCCGGAGCATTTGTGGATCGCTGTCGACCCAGAGGCTCGTCGGTACCATCAGCAGGTCGAGGCCACGGTCTTCGGCCATGACCGCGAACTCGGCATACAGCGGCTGCATGATATTTGCCAGGGCAAAGTGGCTGCGCCGGGGTGTGAGTGCGCCGGCATCGAGCTTGGAGATATCGAGCAGGGTGCCCAGCAGCTCTTCGGCGGCCTGCAGCGAATTGTCGATATGACCGATGGTGCGGCGCATGTCCGCGGCCACGTCCTCCTGGGAGAGCGCCGAGGTGAAGAGACGAGCGGCATTGAGCGGTTGCAACAGGTCATGGCTGGCCGCTGCCAGGAAGCGCGTCTTGGACGCGTTGGCGTCCTCGGCCACCTGCTTGGCCTGCCGCAGGGCCAGTTCGGCTTCGGCGCGTACCCGGTTCTCCTGACGCAGGGCGGCGTTGGCTTCCGACAGCGCCTGGGTGCGCTCCCGGACCCGCTCCTCGAGCGTTTCATTGGTTTCCTTGAGGGCGATTTCCGCCACGCGGCGCTCGGTAATGTCCTGATAAAGGGCGAAGAAGCCGAGAATGGCGCCGCTGTCGCCAAAATGTGGCGTATAGGTAACCAGCATATAGCGGATGCCGTCGCTTCCCTGCATGGAAACCTCGAAGCTGACCCGCTCTCCGGCCAGTGCCCGACGAATCCAGGGCGCGCGCTCCCGGGCCATTTCATCGGTGATTACCGTGTCCACGGACTGGCCAATGACTTCGTTTCGGTCGATGCCGAAGGCCTGCTCATAGGCACGGTTGGTGAAGAGGTAGCGGCACTCCTTGTCAAAGTAGGCGATCAACGCCGGCACGTTGTCGGTATAGATACGTATATTGTTCTCGGAGCGAATCAGCGCTTCTTCGATACGCTTCTGCTGGGTGATGTCCTGGTAGGTATAGACGAAGCCCCCCCCCGGCATGGGATTGCCTTGCACCTCCAGCACGCTGCCATCCTGGCGGTAGCGAACGTAGCGGTGTGGCTGGCCGTCGCGAATATTGTCGATGAGCAACTGGACATGCTCTTCCGGATCGCCGGGACCGTATTCCCCATTATGAGCGTTATAGCGAAAGATCTTGTCGATGGGGGCGCCCACCCGTATCAGGTGATCAGGAAAGCGGAACAGTTCCAGATAGCGCTGATTCCAGACCACCAGGCGCAGGTTCTGGTCCACTACGCTGATGCCCTGATTGATGTTCTCGATGGTGGCCTGCAGCAGGGCGCGATTGAACTCGAGAACCTGCGAGGCCTCATCGACGATGGAGATCACGTCCGAAATGCCGATGCCGCGGCCCTGCAGCGCCGAGTTGACCACGATCCGCGCTGACGACGCCCCCAGCACCGAGGCCAGAAAACGTTCGGTGAACTGGATAACGTCGATGGAAGCTCGTGAGCTATCCTCCAGCGGCTTGCCGGTGCGCCTTGCATAGTCGTCGAAACCGCGCTGTACCTGCTTCGCGCCCAGGAAGCGTTCGCACAGTACCTTCAGGTCACCTATCGTGGTGGCGCCGGTCCAGGGGCGATTGACCGAGGTCTGGCGAGTTTCGACGCTGTCAACGAACAGCGAGGCCTGAATCCGTTCGACCACACGCTGTGAGGTAATCTGGGATACGAAGATGTAGCAGAACAGGTTTACCCCGAGAGAGAGCATCACGCCATGCGTGAAGCTATCGCCGAAATTGAGCCCGAACAGGGCGGTGGGGGTGAGCCAGGCATGGCCGAAGGGGCCACCATCGATCCAGTCAGCCGGGAGTACCCCGCCCTGAATCAAGGCAGGCATCAGCAGGCTATAGGCCCAGATGGCGAAGCCGGCATTCATGCCCACGATCACGCCCAGTCGATTGCCACGTTTCCAGTACAGGCCGCCAAGCAGGGCAGGGGCGAATTGGCCGGCGGCAGCAAACGAGAGCATGCCGATGGAGGCCAGCGAGCTGAATTCACCGATCAGGTGGTAGAAGCCATAGGCCAGCGCCAGGATGACGCAGATGGTGATCCGTCGTACCTGAAGCACCAGGCGGCCGTAGTCTCGTGGCCGGGCGTCCAGCCAGCGCAGCCTGAACAGCAGGGGAATCACGATTTCATTGGAGATCATGATCGATACCGCAACCGTGGCCACGATCACCATGCCGGTGGCTGCCGAGAAGCCGCCGATATAGGTGAGCAGAGTCAGCCATTGGTTACCTGCGGCCATGGGCAGCGCCAACACGAAGGTGTCGGGCTCCACCGAGCCGTCGGGGAAGGTGGCAAGGCCGGCGGCGGCGATCGGCAGGATGAAGAAGGCGAAGGCCACCAGGTAGAGCGGGAAAAGCCAGCGCGCCTTTGAGGCGTCATCGGGGTGGGTGTTCTCCACGACAGCGACATGGAACTGCCTGGGCAGGCAGAAGATCGCCAGCATCGCCAGCAGGGTCTGGGCCCAGAAGCTTCGGCCGAAGTCCTGGTCGGCCAACTGTCGCTGCAGCTCCAGCTGACTGTCGGCCCGGCCCAACAGGTCGCCGAGCCCGCCAAACATCCCCCATGTCACATAGGCACCGAGGATCAGGAAAGCCAGCAGCTTGACCAGCGACTCGAAGGCCACGGCGTGAATAAGCCCTTCGTGGTGTTCGGTCGCGTCGGTATGCCGGGTGCCGAAGAGGATGGCGAAGGCAGCCATGACGATAGCGACGAAGAAGGCCGTATCGGCGAATAGCGGCGTATGGGTAATGTCCGTGGCATCTGTCAGTACGGCAAACGACGTGGCGACGGCCTTCAATTGGAGGGCGATATAGGGCAGCGTGCCGATCAGGGCCACCATGCTGGCAAAAGCGGCGAGCGACTGTGCCTTGCCATAGCGAGATGCGATGAAGTCGGCGATCGACGTGATGTTCTGTCGCTTGGCGACTCGAATCATCTTGGCCAGCACCGGCCAGAACAGCAGAAAGGTAAGAATGGGCCCAATGTAGATGCTGGCGAAGGACCATCCGGCCGTGGCGGCCTGGCCGACCGCGCCATAGAAGCTCCAGGAGGTACAGTAGATGGCCAGCGCCAGGATATAAATGATGGGACGGCGGCGGCTGGCACCATGCTTGCGGGCATGGCGATCGCCACGCCAGGCGATGGCGAACAGCACGGCAATATAGAGCAGTGAAACGGCAATCAGTAGCCAACCGGCGAACATGCACTCTCTCCCACGGGTCTGCGGACCATTCTATGGCAATGGCGGCCGGGAGGGCAGTCAGTCAATGACCGGGGCAGCAGGACGTCGGGAGTCAGGAACGAGAGAGCCGGCCTAACGATGACAGGCCGGCAATGGGTAGGTGCTGGCGGGTTCAGCTGTCGCGACAGACTGTCTGATAAAGGGGCGTATCGCTGTCGACGCTCTGCAGGGCAGAGAATCGGGGTTGGCGCTCTTCACCGATCAGCGGCAGCTTTTCTCGGGTAGTGCAGTTCATCAGGAACGCCTGATGCGTCAAGCGGTCCACGTAATCCTTCTCGAAGCGATAGAGGATGAACTCCACCAGCTGTTGATCGTCCGCCTCTCTCGGCACCATGCTGCTTCGATCCACCACGTTGAAGGCCGTCGTCATGGGGAAGAAGTACGTCCAGGGGCGCCAGAAGGCTTCTCCCTCCTCGGTAGCTACCACCTGGGCCGTGGCCGGCAGCTGGCTCTGCTTGTGGCTCAGCCAGGAGTATTCGTAGTGAATCTGGTAACCCAGCATGCCCAGGCCGGCGAAGGCCGGAACGATCCAGCGTGGCAGGCGCTTGCCACTCATCAGCCGCAGTAGCAGACCAATCCCTGCGGCGCCCAGCCCGGCAAATATCGCTGCAACCAGATGCCATATCATTTGTGTACCTTCCGAAAGCAGTCGGGCTTCCTGGTGGAAGCCCGACTTGGTTTTGATTCCACAACAGCTTGGCTGTGTCAGGAACCCATTATGGCTTAGTGGTCAACCGCACCGCCAGCGCCTTTGGGATAGCGAACGCTTTCCACCAGGTCCTGGATTTCCTGCGGAGGCTCCTCAGTTGCATAGGAGACACCGAAGGCAATGGCGAAGTTGATCATCGCACCGACTGCGCCGAAGGAGAGCGGCGAGATGCCCATGATCCAGTTGTCCGGCGTGTTGGGCAGCATGTTGGTGCCGGGAATGAAGAGCCAGCCCAGGTAGGTGAAGATGTACAGCAGGGTAGTGACCAGGCCTGCCAGCATGCCGGCAACGGCGCCCTTGCTGTTAACCCGCTTGGAGAAGATACCCATCATCAGTGCCGGGAAGAGCGAGGCCGCGGCGATACCGAAGGCCAATGCTACCGTCTGGGCCGCAAATCCGGGCGGATTCAACCCCAGGTAGGTGGCAAGCAGGATGGCACCTGCCATGGAGATCCGTGCCGCGAGCATCTCTCCCTTTTCGGTGATGTTGGGGTTGATGGTCTTCTTGATCAGGTCGTGGCTGATGGCCGAGGAGATCGCCAGCAACAGACCCGCCGCGGTGGAGAGTGCCGCCGCGATGCCGCCGGCTGCCACCAGGCCGATGACCCAGCCCGGCAGGTTGGCAATTTCCGGATTGGCCAGTACCAGGATGTCGTTGTTGACCTCCAGCTCGTTACCTTCCCAACCACGCTCTGCGGCCGTATCGGCGAAGGCCGGGTTGGCGTCGTTGTAGAGCTGGATGCGACCGTCGTTGTTCAGGTCGTTGAAGGTGATCAGGCCTGTCTCTTCCCAGGTGCGGAACCAATCGGGACGATCTTCGTACAGGATCGGCTCGGCTAGCGCTTCTTCGTAGTTCTCGACCTGGCCGGCAGCCTCCGGGTAGACGGTGGTCAGCAGGTTGAGGCGTGCCATGGAAGCCACGGCGGGCGCGGTCAGGTAGAGCAGGGCGATGAAGACCAGGGCCCAGCCGGCGGACCAGCGTGCATCGGCGACTTTCGGCACGGTGAAGAAGCGGATGATGACGTGGGGCAGACCGGCGGTACCGATCATCAGCGACAGGGTGAACAGCACCATGTTCAGCTTGTTGTCCACGTCAGCGGCGTAGTCCTGGAAGCCGAGTTCCACCAGCACTTCGCTCAGCTTGGCCAACAGCGGCATGCCGGATTCACTGTGCGTGCTGAACATGCCGAACATCGGGATCGGGTTACCGGTGAGCTGCAGGGCAATGAACACGGCCGGAATGGTATAGGCGATGATCAGCACCACGTACTGCGCCACCTGGGTGTAGGTGATGCCCTTCATGCCGCCGAATACGGCGTACAGGAAGACGATAGTGGCAGCGATCCAGATGCCCCAGGTATTGCTGACCTCCAGGAAGCGAGAGAAGGCAACGCCGGCACCGGTCATCTGACCGATAACGTAGGTTACCGAGGCGACGACCAGGCAGACCACCGCCACCAGGCGTGCGCTGCTGCTGTAGAAGCGGTCACCGATGAAGTCGGGAACGGTGAACTTGCCGAATTTACGCAGATAAGGCGCCAGCAGCATGGCCAGGATGACGTAGCCACCGGTCCAGCCCATCAGGAACGAGGAGTTGGCATAGCCGCCGGATGCCAGCAGGCCGGCCATGGAGATGAAGGACGCTGCGGACATCCAGTCGGCGGCTGTTGCCATGCCGTTGGTGATCGGATGAACGCCGCCGCCGGCGACATAGAAGTCCTTGGTCGAGCCGGCCCGTGACCAGATCGCAATGCCGATATAGAGGGCAAAGGAGCCGCCGACGAACAGCAGGTTGATTGCAAATTGACTCATGCCGGCTTACTCCCCAAGGCCGAATTTTTCATCGAGCTTGTTCATTTTCCATGCGTAGAAGAAAATGAGCCCGATGAAAGTAAGGATGGAGCCCTGTTGGGCAAACCAGAAGCCGAGGTCCGTGCCGCCGATAGGAATACCCGCTAGCAGGGGCCGCAGGAGGATGGCGAAGCCATAGGACACCATAGCCCACACAATCAGGCATCCCGTTATCACGCGAACGTTCGCTTTCCAGTACGCAGCAGCATTGGATTTATCATCTGCCATAGTGTTGCTCTCCACTTGTTTTTGAGGTTGGGAAGTTGCACAGAGAGATAACATGCCTCATCAGGGTCGTCCTGCATGGTCAGCCGCACGTTGATCGCTTCGACAAGGTGCCGGCCAGCACCTTTTTTTATCGTTACCCCTGCGCAGCCAAGTCTCGTTTCCCACCATATCTCTTGCCGGCTGTCGAAGTGTATTACCGACGTGCAATTGCCCTGCATGACACATCGGCAATACTGGTCAATAAATGAGAAAATTAAATCCCAGACTTTGGTATCATGAGTAAACTGTGATTGAACGATAGAATGAAATTATCTTGAATTTCAATTGGTTAGTCTTGAGATTTGGCTGCGTTAATACTGCGGCCGGCACGGGAATAGGACGATTGTCTAGCCGTGTGGCTGTATGGACTTTTGTCTAATTATTTGGCGAATAGACTATTGTCTAAGGCTGCGTCTCTGGATTGTTCCGACTTGTAGGACGATGGTCTAGGTTATGCCGTAAAAGATGATCTTGTTATCCTGCCCAGGACCTCTTCACGATGTGGGTGACAGCAGAGAGTCCTTGGAAGACCCGGTCGAAGACCCGCTGCCGGAACGGTTAGGCGTCCACTTGCGTGAGTGTTTTCGTCCTTGCTGGTCCAGCCATGGCCCTGATCTATCCTGAGCAAAACGGCCGCACAACGAGGGCAGCAGCATGGTCGATGTCGATCTCTCTCAACCACCTTTTACCTTTCTTGATGATGAGGGGCGCGAACGCGTTCGCAGTGGCATCGACCTGGCCTATTTCGACCGTGATGAAATCATTCTCGAAACTGGCCAGCCCGGTGAGTACGTCTTCATCATCCACAAGGGAGAAGTCGCCGAACTGGATACCACCCTGCCAGGTGCACGTGAACGGATCGGTCACTACACCGCAGGCGATCTCTTTGGTGCCATCAGCATACTCAACGGCAAGAGCCGCTATCGTTTTCGCGCCGAGCAGGAAAGCCTGTGCTATTTGCTGCCCAAGAAACTGTTCCTGCAGCTGTGCGATGAATTTCCACCCTTTGCGGAATTCTTCCGCCAGACTCTGGCTCACAAGGCGCGACTGCTGACCGAACAGCGCGCCGAAGGCGGCGTGACCATGGCTGGCTTCATGCTCGCCAAGGTCAGCGAGTGCATGCGCACTCCGCTCTGCGTTGGTCGGGAGGCGACCATTGCCGATGCGGTGACCACTCTGCATGACAGTCACGCCGATAGCCTGCTGGTCGACGGCGGTCAGGGAGCCGGCATGGTCACCAAGACCAACCTGCTCGATGCGCTGGTACTGGAAGGGCGTGATCAGGCCAGCCCTGTGCGCGAGGTAGCCAGCTTCGAGCTGGTCACGGTGGGTCCCGATCAATACCTGTTCGAGGTGTTGGTCAAGATGACGCGCTTCAAGGTGGAGCGGGTCGTGGTCATGGAGAGTGAGCGGCCGATCGGGGTGGTGGAGCTGACCGATGTGCTCAGCTACTTCTCCAGCCGCAGCTATGTGGTCAGCCTTCAGGTGGAGCAGGCCGACAGTCTCGATGCCCTGTTCCGTGCCAGCCATCGCACGCCGGAGCTGGTCAAGGCGCTGATGGCCCAGGGGGTCAAGCTTCGCTTTGCCATGGGCCTGCTGGCGGCACTCAATGGCCGCATCATGTCCAAGGCCTGGGGTTTCCTTATCGATGAGCGCTACCACGGCGATAGCTGCTTGATGGTGATGGGCAGCGAAGGGCGTGGCGAGCAGATACTCAAGACCGATCAGGACAACGGGCTGATTCTTGCCGATGATCTCGACTGGCCGGACGTCAATGACCAGATGCAGCGCCTCACGGAGACCCTGATCGAGCTGGGCTACCCGCCATGCCCCGGCAACATCATGGTCTCCAACCCCGAATGGGTGGGCAGTGTGACCCAGTGGCGCGAACGTATCGCGCACTGGGTCCGAGTCCGCGATGGTGACAGCCTGATGAAGCTCGCCATCATGCTCGATTCCCACGCCGTGGCCGGCAACCCTGCGCTGCTCGACAAGGTGCGCGAGTCGCTGTTCGCGGCCTGCTCCCGAGACGAGATTCTGCTTTCCTACTTTGCTCGTGCTGCGCTGCGCTTCTCCACGCCGCTGACCCTGTTCGGTTCGCTGAAGAAGCCCCAGCACGGTATCGACATCAAGAAGGGCGGAATTTTTCCCATCGTGCACGGCGTGCGAACCATGGCGCTGGAGCGGCGTATCAAGCCAACCTCGACCCTGGAGCGCCTGGAGGCGCTGGCCGCCGATGGGCGCCTGGAGGAGCGGGTTGCCGAGGATCTGTCGGAGGCGCTCTCGCTGTTTACCGAGCTGCGTCTCAAGCAGCAGCTGGAGCGCCTGGATGGCAGCGCCGACGATGCGAGCCCGGACCGGGTCGTCGTGCAGCAGCTGTCGTCGCTCGAGCGAGACCTGCTGCGGGAGGCGCTGCATATCGTCAAGGAATTCAAGCAGAGCCTGTCACAACGCTATCACCTGGAGTACTCCTGAGGGAGAACGGAACATCGGTTAGCGCACAGGCAAAGTCAGGTCAGTAACAGGCCAATAGCCGGTCACCAGCGGGATAATAGCCCGTGAATAACAACAGGAGGCTACATGCTTCGAGCATTGCGTCGGGCCAAGGATCGTCGCCGTCACGCCAACGGCGAATATGGCTGGCTGTTTCACCCTTATACTGGCGATGAGCTGGTCGCCATTGACTGTGAAACCACCGGCGTCGACACCCGCACGGCAGAGCCGGTTTCCATCGCCGCCGTGAAGGTGCGTGGCGACCGGGTACTGGCCAGTGAGTCGCTGGATCTGCGTCTCCGGCGTCCCGCTTCGCTCACGGGGGACTCCATTCGTGTTCACGGACTGCGCGGCATCGATCTTGACGACGGCGAGAGCCCCGGCGAGGCGCTGGCTAAGCTGCTGGAATTCATCGGTAATCGTCCATTGTTGGGCTGGCACCTCGATTTCGACCTCGCCATTCTCAATCGCCAGCTACGTCCACTGTTCGGTTTCGAGCTACCCAACACCGGCATCGACGTGGCCCAGCTCTACCATCGCCAGCTCCGCCGTAGTGCCATGGATCCGGATCCGACAACGATTCGCTTCGATACGGTAGCGGAAATACTGGGGGTGCCGGTAATGGGGCGCAACACCGCACTGGGGGATGCCGTAACCACGGCGCTGATGTATCTGAAGCTGGAGCGCGGAACCATGCAGGCCCGGCGGGAGGCATGACCCTGCTGGTAGGGCCGGGCGTCGCCAGTAGCGGGCTGCGATGGTAGGATGGGCCCCGATATCCACCACACGCCCTGGCAGCGCCGTGACCATGCAAGACGCCATGACAATCGACCCACTCGCCCTGCGGGGCCACTCAGACAGGCTCTCACCTTGTTCTGCAGATGAGCCCGGCTCTCTGCTGGATGGCCTGGATGCCAAGGCCCGGCGGGAGTTCAACAAGCTGCAAAAGCGCCTGCGTCGCCATGCAGGCAATGCCATCATCGACTACGGCATGATCCATGAGGGCGACCGGGTGATGGTTTGCCTGTCGGGTGGCAAGGATAGTTACACGCTGCTGGAGATACTTCGCAATCTGCAGCGCAACGCGCCAGTGAATTTCTCCCTGGTGGCGGTCAACCTCGACCAGAAGCAGCCCGGCTTTCCCGAGCATGTATTGCCGCGCTACCTGGACGCCATCGGCATCGAGTACCATATTCTCGAGCGTGACACCTATTCGGTGGTCAAGGAGAAGACACCGGAGGGCAAGACCACCTGTGCGCTCTGCTCGCGACTGCGGCGTGGCTCGCTCTACGGCTTCGCCGAGGAGATCGGTGCCACCAAGATTGCCCTGGGGCATCACCGCGAGGACATACTCGAGACGCTGTTTCTCAACCTCTTCTTCGGTGGCAGCCTCAAGGCCATGCCGCCCAAGCTGCTGTCCGATGATGGCAAGAATATCCTCATTCGCCCGCTGGCCTATTGTCGCGAGGCCGATATCGCCGAGTTTGCCCGGCTGATGCAGTTCCCCATCATTCCCTGCAACCTGTGCGGCTCACAGCCCAATCTTCAGCGCCAGGTGGTCAAGGAGATGCTGGCCGAGTGGGAAGTCAAGCACCCTGGCCGGCTCGAGAGCATGTTCAAGGCGGTGACCAATGTGGCCCCTTCACAGCTGGCTGACCGCGACCTGTTCGACTTTACCGGTCTCGAGGAGAAGCAGGCCAGGCGTCAAGAGAACCACATCGATGCCATCGACCTGACCCACGGGGGCTGAACAGAAGCGGTTGTGGCCGCCGAGACTGACGTCATCGGTAGTAGGCCCATAAATAAACGCCCCGTCGCGCTTTGCTCGACGGGGCGTTTATTTGGCAGGTGAGGCCTGGGCTCAGTGCTCTTCCTGCGCCTGGGCAAGCAGGGCTTCCAGGTTCAGTATGTTGACTTCGCGCCCTGAGACCTCCACCAGGCCCTGCTGCTGGAAGCGGCCCAGGATACGGCTGACGGTCTCCACCGCCAGGCCCAGATAGTTGCCGATATCGGCCCGGGACATGGACAGCCGGAAGCTGTAGGGCGAGTAGCCGCGTCGACGGAAGCGGTCCGACAAGCTGGAAAAGAAGCTGGCCAGGCGCTGGTCGGCGGTCTTGCGCGATAGCAGGCGCATCATGCGTCGGTCGTCCCTGAGCTCCTTGCTCATGCTGCGGTAGAGCTGGCCACGCAGCTCTGGCAAAACCTCGGATAGCGTATCGAGGCGGTCGAAGGGGATCTCGCAAACCGTGGTGGTCTCGAGTGCGATCACGCTGCCGGGATAGGCCTGCTCGCCGATGCCGTCGAGCCCGACCAGTTCGCTGGGCAGGTAGAAGTTGGTGACCTGATCGTCGCCGGAACCTTCCGTGGTGACCTGCTTGAGGCTGCCGGAACGCACGGCATAGACGCTGTTGAAAGCGCTGCCCTGACGGAACAGCGACTCGCCTTTCTTCAGGGGTGCGCGACGGCGAATGATGGCGTCGAACTGTTCCATATCTTCAAGCTCGAGCGCCAGCGGCAGACACAGGGAACTCAGGCTGCAATTCTGGCAGCGAGTTTCATGCAGCAGGGAACGCCGCTTGTCGACCGCATTGGCCGTTTGTACAGCCATTGGTCACCTCCTTGATCGTGATCATAGAGGTATTATGGAGCATTCTTTGGCCTGGGAGAATGCCCGTTGTGACGATTGGTCGCAACACATTGATATGCCGAGCTATTCGCTGGCGCAAGTTGCCGAAATCGCTGAAGAATTCAAGAAAAAGGTTAAGTTGGTCGTTGTGGTGGATGGGCATCGAAGGCCATGGCGAGATGATGAATCAGCAGCCTTCCGATCGGTGTGGCAACGAGACGTCTCCCATGCCATGTCAACAGGCCATCCCGGGCCAGCGTTTCCAGGCGAGCCAGGGCGTCCGCCAGGTAGCGTTGCGCGTCGATGCCGAAGTTCTCCTCCAGTTGATTCAGGTCCAGCTGCATGTCGCATAGCAGCCGCTCGATGGCATGGTGGCGGACCCGGTCGTCGAAGGTATGGCGAAGGCCTCGTGCCGTAGGCAGGTGGCTGGCATCCAGGGCCGCCTCGTAGGCGCTCAGCTTGGTGTGATTCTGGGTGTACAGCCCGTCCAGTTGAGAGATGGCCGAGACGCCCAGTCCTACCAGATCACAGTGCTCATGACTGGAGTAGCCCTGGATATTACGCCTTAGCGTTCCCTGGTGCTGGGCTTTCACCAGGCTGTCACTGGGCCGGGCGAAGCGGCCCATGCCGATATGCACGTAGCCGGCATTGGTCAGCATGGTGATGCTGGTTTTCAGAATGGCCAGCTTCTCTTCCGGGCCAGGAAGGTCCTCGTGGCGGAAGCGTTGCTGGGAAGCCCGCTGCGACATGGGGTCGTAGTGGAGCAGCGATAATCGGGCCGGTGCCATGGCGATGACCTGCTCCAGGGTGACAGAAAAGGTGTCGCGGGTCTGGAAGGGGAGGCCATAGATCAGGTCGAGGTTCAGGGAGCGGAAGCCCAGGCGGTCAGCTTCATCAAGCAGGGCCTCCGTCAGGATGCGTGGCTGTACGCGGTTGATTGCGCGCTGAACCTTGGGATCGAGATCCTGGACACCGAGGCTCAGGCGGTTGAAGCCAAGGGCCTGGAGGTGGCGCAGGGTAAAGACATCGGCCTCGCGGGGGTCGATATCAATAGCATAGTCGCGGCCCCTGGCGCTGGAGAGTCCGAAGCGGGCGTCCAGGCGGTCGATGAGGTCGCTCATCTGGTCAAGGCTGAAGAACGTCGGCGTGCCGCCGCCCCAGTGCAGTTGGCTGACTTCCCTGCGCGTATCGAGATGCGACCTTATCAGGACCATTTCCCGGTCGAGCCGGGAGAGATAGGGCTCGGTGAGGCGTGTAGCCTTGGTGACCACCCTGTTGCGGCTGCAGTAATAGCAGGCCTTGCGGCAGAACGGGAGATGGATATACAGCGAAAGGGGGCGACCGCTGTCATTGCTCTTTGCCAGAGCCTTTTGATAATCCACCTCACCGATGTCTTCCTGAAAGGAAGCTGGCTCTGGATACGAGGCGTATTGCTGTCCATGGATATCGTATCGGCTCAGCAACTCTTCGTCCCAGGCGAAGGGATCGGCCATCATTCCATGTAGGGACATCGCGGGGACGGACATGAGGACACTCCGGCGTCTCATAAGATGCCCACATGCTAGCGGTAGCGCGTCCGTCGCGGATTGAGCTGCGTCAAGCGAAGCAATAATGAGCTGATGAGCCGCTCGTTTCAGTGTACGACTCCGGCTCCCAGCAGCGAGACGAGCTGCCATATTGCAAAGGCGATGATAGACAGGGCAGCCAGGGTACGCGTGGCCCGGTGTCGGATCAGCGCGCCCAACTGGCGCGCGGCGAAACCGGTTACCAGCAGTGCAGGCAGGGTGCCGAGCCCGAAGGCCGCCATCAGCAGCGCGCCGCGGACGGGGTCGGCGATGGCCAGGCTCCAGGCCAGCATCGAGTAGACCAGGCCGCAGGGCAGCCAGCCCCACACCGCGCCCAGGCCGATCGCCTGTGGGATGCTGATGACCGGCATGAGGCGCCTGCCGATGGGCTCGAGGTATCGCCATAGCTGCTTTCCGACTGCCTCGACCCTGAGCAGGCCTTTCCACCAGTCGGCGATGTAGAGCGCCATCAGGATCAGCATCACGGCGGCAAACAGCTGCAGTATCATCCGCGCCGTGGAGGACAGGGCGATTACTGTGCCCAGCGAGGCGACAAGGGCGCCTGCGGTCATATAGCTGAGAATTCTCCCCAGATTGTAGCCGAGCAGCAGCCCGGAGAGCCGTGCCGGACTGCGCATGCTGGGGGGGACGGCAAAGGTCAGGGCGCTCATGATGCCGCCGCACATGCCGATGCAATGGGCGCCGCCGAGCAGGCCGAAGACGAAGGCTGCCAGCAGCGGTGGCAGGCCGAGACCGGTGGGATCCATCAGCGGTCGGGGGGCTCGTCGCTCTGGGAGGCCTCGGACTTTTCTCCGGCTGGCTTGCGACGCTGCTCTCGGGCTTCTGGTGTCAGGTCGTTCTCATCGTCATCGAACAGGATGCGATGTGCGGGCCCCTCAAGGTCCTCGAACTGATCGTTCTTGACGGCCCAGAAGAAGGCCCAGACCGCCAAGCCGAGCAGGATCAGCGAGAGCGGGATGAGCATATAAAGAATGGTCATGCGTTCACCAGGCGAGCGGAGTTGACCGGGGCCGGCGGCGGTGCGGTGCGATAGCGGCTCAGGCGAAGGGCATTGCCCACCACCACCAGGGAGCTGGCCGACATCCCCAGAGCTGCCACCCAGGGCGGCACGATTCCGATGGCAGCCAGGGGCAGAGCCGAGAAGTTGTAGCACACAGACCAGATCATGTTCTGGCGCATGATGCGGCGTGTGGCATTGGCGATCTCGATGGATTCGACGATACGCATCAAACGGGGGCTGAGCAATACGGCATCGGCGCTGGTGCGCGCCAGGTCGGTGGCGCCATTCATGGCGATGGAGACATCGGCCCCGGCGAGAACCGGCACGTCATTGATGCCGTCGCCGATCATTGCCACCTTCTCTCCACGCTCCTGGCATTGGCGGATATGCGCCAGTTTTTCCTCGGGGCTGGCGGCGGCACGCCAGGCGTCGATGCCGAGGGCTTGGGCAAGGCTTTCCACGGCACCGGCATTGTCGCCGGAGAGCAGTTCCACCGCGACGCCGCGGGCCTTTAGCGCCGACACGGTGGCGGCGGCGTCTTCGCGGACCCGGTCATGGAGCGCGAACCAGGCGCGGGGCTCGCCTTCCTCGGTGAGCAGCAGCCACTGCCCCGCTTCCGGCAGTGCCAGATTCTGCTGGGGTGCGGCAAATTCAGGGCGGCCCAGCCGCCAGAGCCGGCCAGCGATGCTGCCCTCGACGCCCTGCCCGGTGTGGCTTGTTCGCTCGCTGGCCTGAACGGTGGCCTGGCGCCAGGGACGGAAGGCACGGGCGATGGGGTGTTCGGAGTGAGCTTCGAGGGCCGCTGCTATCACCCGTGCGCGATCTATCGACAGGTCGCCGGTTGGCCGCGTCTCGCGCAGCTGCATTTCGCCGCTGGTCAGGGTGCCTGTCTTGTCGAAGATCACCCGGTCCACCTGGGACAATGACTCGATGGCATCGGCGCGGGTAATCAGCACGCCGCGGCGTCGCAACTGGCCGTGGCCGGCGGTCAGTGCCGTGGGGGTGGCCAGTGCCAGGGCGCAGGGGCAGGTCACCACCAGTACCGAGAGCGTGACCCATAGCACCCGGGAGGGGTCGATGAACCACCAGGCAATGGAGACACAGGTGGTCACCAGCAGCAGTCGCAGCACGAACAGGTGGGACATGCGCGCGGCCATCTGAGCCAGGCGGGGGCGGCTGGCGAAGGCGCGGTCGGTGAGGTCGACGATACCGGCCACCCGGGCCTGCTTGCCGGCATGGGTGACCCTCACGATCAACGGGCTCTCGATGTTCTGACTGCCGCCGACCACGCTGTCACCGACGCGGCGTGTCACCGGCAGGTACTCTCCGGTGAGCATCGACTCGTCGAGGCTGGACTCGCCTTCCTCGATCACGCCGTCGGCGGGTACGCCATGGCCGGGCTTGATCAGAATCCGGTCGCCGGTGGCGAGTTCGCTGGCCGGCAGGATGCGCTCTTCGCCCTCCACGGTCAGTCTCGTCGCCGACAGCGGCAGGGCCCCGGCCATGGCGTTGCCGGTATGGCCGCTGCGCCGCCGGGCCCTGGCCTCGACGTAGCGACCGAACAACAGGAAGAAGGTGAACATGGCCACCGAGTCGAAATAGACCTCGCCAGTGTCGGTGATCACAGCGTAGCCGCTGGCCAGGTAGGCCCCGCCGATGGCAATGGAGACCGGTACATCCATGCCCAGCACCCGTGTGCGCAGGTCGCGCACCGCGTTGCGGAAGAACGGCATGGCCGAAAAGAACACCACCGGCGTGGCCAGGGCAAACGAGAGCCAGTGGAACAGCGCGTAAAAGTCAGCGCTGATCTCGCCGGGGCTGGCCACATAGATGGGGATTGAGAACATCATCACCTGCATCATGCCGACGGCGGCGATGATCAGGCGTCTTACCGTCATGCGCTCTTCGAACTGCAGCCGCTGCTGGGCCGCATCAGGCTCATAGGGCTGGGCGCCGTAACCGATGGCTGCCATCTCGGCGAGGATGCGCGATAGCTTGAGCCGGGCCGGGTCCCAGGCCACGCGAACGCGGTGATGGCTGAGATTCACGGCACTGGCGCTGACGCCATCCAGTGCGTTCAGGCGATGCTCGATCAGCCAGGCACAGGCTGCACAGGTAATACCGTCCACCGCGAGGGTGGCGCGTACCAGGCCATTATCGCCTTCGGGGTGGACGAACTCCCGCTGCAGCCCAGGGTCGTCGAAGACGGCCCAGGTCTCGGCCTTGATCTTCTGGCGATCGTCCGGGCGCTCGGGCAGCTCGGTACGAAAGCGGTAGTAGCTCTCGAGCCCGCCGTTGACGATGGCGTGCGCCACCGCCTCGCAGCCGGGGCAGCAGAGCGGGTGTGCCTGGTCGTCGAGGGTGATCGTCCAGGGCGCACCCGCCGGGACCTGGCTGCCGCAGTGATAGCAGTCTGGCGTAGTTTGTTCTGCCGCGGTGGCGTGCTGATTCATGGCCGCTCGGATGAGTATGTCGAGACGCAAGCCATCAGCCGCGGTCCACGATGCCAGGCGTCAGAGCAAATTCGTCCTCGCTGGGAAAGCTGCCTTCGCCTACCAGGCGCCAGGCCGGCTCGACCTCGCTCGGGTGCAGCTGCAGGTACCAGCGGTAGCGCAGGTTGTCGGGCGCCTGGCCGAGATAGCGCCCATCTCGCACGTGCTCTAGAACGATGTCCTGGTCGCGGCCGCCCAGCGTGGGGAAAATCAGCTTCAGGTAGAGCCGCTCGGGGCGTTCTTCACCTTCGAGCTGAACGATGATGTCGCTGGTCATGGGGTCGATGCGCAGTTCTGCCGCCAGATCGAGTTCATGGGCACGCTGCTGCTTGGCCAGCACCATATTGATCGCTCGACCATGCTCATAGTAATCCTGCTGTACCAGGCCGTCGGCAGTTCGCACGGCCATGACGGCCAGGGTCGAGCTGCCGAAGATCGAGGTAAACAGCAGGCCCAGCAGGAACCAGGGCCAGAACTGCTTGTACCAGGGGGAGTGGGTGGTCATGGTCATCTCCGAGCTTCGCCGATGAAGCGGGTGTCACGTTCAAGTGCGATGCGTTCGTTCTGTTGGGATTGTACGTTCAATTGGATCGGGTGGCTGGGCAGTTCCAGCACCTCGGGGTCGGCGGTGACCTGTACCGCGAACCTGCGCGAGGCACCGGCAGGAACACGCAGCGTGTCGGTATCGATCTCCAACCCGGGCAGGCCGCTTACTTCGAGGCGAAACTCATGGTCCTCGCGATCCTGGTTGCGCAGAGTCAGGGAAAAGACATTGCTGATACGGCCGTCACGGGTCATCTGATAGAGCTGCCCGCGTTCCCGCTCGACTTCAAAATCCAGCGGCATGCGATCACTCAGCGCCCATACAAACAGGCCAATCATCACCAGCAGTGCCACCAGGTAGCCCATCAGTCGCGGACGCAGGATATGAGTCGGCTTGCCTTCCAGGGCATTCTCGGTGGTATAGCGGATCAACCCCCGCGGATAGTTCATCCTGTCCATCACACTGTCGCACGCATCGATGCAAGCGGCGCAGGTGATGCATTCATATTGTAGGCCGTCACGGATATCGATGCCGGTGGGGCAGACCTGAACGCAGAGGTCGCAGTCGATGCAGTCACCGTATCCGGCCTCCCGAGCCTGCTGATGGCTGAGACTCTTCTTGCGTGAACCGCGAGGTTCGCCGCGAGCCTCGTCATAGGACACGATCAGGGTGTCGGCGTCGAACATCACCCCCTGGAAGCGGGCATAGGGGCACATGTAGATACATACCTGCTCGCGCAGCCAGCCGGCATTCAGGTAGGTGAATACCAGGAAGAAGCCCGACCAGAAATAGGCCCAGCCGTGAGCCTGGAGGGTGGGCAGTTCCACCACCAGTTCACGGATCGGTGTGAAGTAGCCGACGAAGGTGACCCCCGTGGCAAGGGCGATCGCGAGCCAGATGATGTGCTTCGCGGTCTTGCGCCATGCCTTGTCCAGGTTCATGGGCTGGCGGTCGAGCTTGATGCGACGGTTGCGAGAGCCCTCCAGGCGATGCTCGACCCAGATATAAAGAAAGGTCCAGACACTCTGGGGGCAGGTGTAGCCACACCACACGCGGCCGGCGAAAACGGTGATGAAAAACAGGCCGAAGGCGCAGATGATCAGCAGCCACGACAGCAGGATGAACTCCTGGGGATAGAAGGTCGCGGCAAAGATATGAAATTCCCGTCCTGGCAGGTCGAACCAGATCAGCGGGCGGCCGTCCCACTGAATCCAGGGCGTGACGAAGAAGGCCAGCATCAGCAGCCAATTGGCACAGCGACGCAGGCGTTGGAAAAACCCTTTGATCTCGCGCACATAGATATGCCGCCGGCTGGCGTACATCTCCTGCTGTACGACGGCGCGCGGTTCGTGGTGGCCCACGGGATCCGGGGTCACATCGCGGGCGGGTATCTTGTCACTCATGGCGGACTCGTGGCGGGCAGGGATGGCCCGCAGAAGGGGAGCAATGAAACAGGTCCATTGTATCGAGGCCCCGTCACCAAGAGAAAGGGTGCGACCTCAGGCCGCACCCTTACTGCCCGGCTACGTCCTCAGTCGCGAAAACGAAGGCTGTAGACGTAGGCGGCGACGAGATGGACACGCTCCGCACCGATATAGGCTTCCTGAGCCGGCATATGGCCGTTACGACCGTTGCGCAGGGTCTGGCGAACCGAGTCGGCCACGCTCTGGCCGGGCATCTGGTAAAGCCAGATGTCATTGGTCAGGTTGGGGGCGCCCAGCGCCTGGTTGCCGCTGCCGTCCGGCATGTGGCAGGCGGCGCAGACCGAGGCATAGACCGCCGCCCCTTGCTCGGCACGGTCGGCTTCATGCTCGAGGTCGGAAAGCGACAGGACATACTGGGTGACGTTCTCGATGTTGTTCGCGCCAAGCGTCTGGAACGAGGGCATCAGCCCGTTACGTCCCCTGACCAGAGATGTCATGATCTGCTCGGGCTCGCCGCCGTAGAGCCAGTCGTCATTGGTCAGGTTGGGGAACCCGTAGCCGCCCTGGGCGTTGGCGCCGTGACATACCGCACAGTTGTTCTGGTAGATGCGGTCGGCGACCAGCATGGCCTCCTCATCCCGGGCCAGTTCCGGGATCGGAATCTCCTGGTACTGGGCGAAAATTGGCGTGAAGCGCTCTTCGGCCCTGGCAACTTCCTCTTCCCACTGGCCTTCCTGGGTCCAGCCAAGCAGGCCCGTGAAGTTACCCAGCCCCGGATAAAGCAGCAGGTAGCCCAGCGAAAAAACGATCGTTGCCACGTAGAGCTGGAACCACCAGCGGGGCAGCGGGTTGTCGTACTCCTCGATCTCGTCGGCGGCGTGACCGGTGGTCTCTACGTTGCCATCGGCATCCGGCACCTTGTCGGTCTTGCGGTTGGCGTAGAGGATCCAGAAGGCGAAGGCAATGGAGCCCAGCGTGAGAACGATGATCCAGGCGCTCCAGAACCCGGAAAGGGAGTCATCCCAAAGATTGTTCATGTGTTTCTGTCTCCCTTGTTCGTACGGGAATCGCCGTTGTCGCCCGGCTCGCTGCTCGAGCGGGGCGAGGCGCTGCTGTCACGTATTGGCTGCTCATCCTCTTCGGCGAAGGGCAGGTTGGCCGCCTCATCGAAGTCCGGCTTGCGACGCCGGGAGTAGGCCCACCAGGTGATGCCGAGAAAGGCGACGATCAGCAAAAAGGTGATGATGCCGCGAAAGGTTCCGGTATCCATGGTCAGCGTGTGCCCTCGAGCACGGTACCCAACTGCTGCAGGTAGGCGACCAGGGCCGTGATTTCCTGCTGCCCACGCACTTCGCGGGTGGCGTTCTCGATATCCTCGTCGGTATAGGGCACGCCGAGGGTGCGCAGCGCCCGCATCTTGCGCGGCGTATCGTTGCCATCGAGCGTACGCTCGAAGAGCCATGGGTAGGCCGGCATGATCGATCCCGGCACCACGTCACGCGGGTTGTACATGTGGGCACGGTGCCAGTCGTCGCTGTAGCGGCCACCGACGCGGGCCAGGTCGGGACCGGTGCGCTTGGAGCCCCAAAGGAAGTTGTGCTCGTAGATGAACTCGCCAGCCACGCTGTAGTGGCCATAGCGCTCGGTCTCGGCGCGGAACGGGCGGATCATCTGGGAGTGACAGCCGACGCAGCCTTCCCGGCGATAGATGTCACGGCCTTCCAGTTCCAGGGCAGAGAGCGGGCGCAGGCCCTCGACCGGCTCGGTGGTCTGCTTCTGGAAGAACAGCGGCACGATCTCGGCCAGGCCGCCGAAGCTGATCACCACCAGGATCAACACGGCGAGCAGGCCTACGTTCTTTTCGACAATCTCGTGTTTCATTGGTGTCGGTATCCCCGGTTGCTCAGGCGGTCTGTGGAATCGGATGTTGCACGGCTTCGCTGCGCTGGATGGTCTTGAAGACGTTGTAGGCCATGATCAGCATGCCGATAATCCAGAACAGGCCGCCGATCAGGCGCACGATATAGCCCGGACCGCTGGCCTCGACGGACTCCATGAAGGTGTACATCAGGGTGCCGTCAGGGTTGATGGCGCGCCACATCAGGCCTTGCAGGATGCCATTGACCCACATGGAGGCGATATAGAGTACCGTTCCAATGGTAGCCAGCCAGAAATGCACCGCAATCATGCCGACCGAATACATTTCGGTGCGACCGAACAGGCGCGGGATCAGGTGGTACATGGAGCCGATGGTGATCATTGCCACCCAGCCGAGTGCGCCGGCATGGACGTGGCCGATGGTCCAGTCGGTGTAGTGCGACAAAGCGTTGACCGTCTTGATCGCCATCATCGGTCCTTCGAAGGTGGACATGCCGTAGAATGACAGGGCAACCACCAGGAAGCGCAGGGTCGGGTCGGTGCGCAGCTTATGCCAGGCGCCGGAGAGCGTCATCATCCCGTTGATCATGCCGCCCCAGGAGGGCGCCAGCAGGATGATCGACATCACCATGCCCAGCGACTGGGCCCAGTCGGGCAGGGCGGTGTAGTGCAGGTGGTGTGGGCCTGCCCACATGTAGATCATGATCAGCGCCCAGAAATGGACGATGGATAGCCTGTAGGAGTAGATGGGGCGCTCGGCCTGCTTGGGCACGAAGTAGTACATCATGCCGAGGAAGCCGGCGGTGAGGAAGAAGCCGACCGCGTTGTGCCCGTACCACCACTGCACCATGGCATCGATGGTGCCGGAGTAGATGGAGATCGAGTACATGGCGGTGACAGGGATCGCGGCATTGTTGACGATGTGCAGCACGGCCACGGTCAGGATGAAGGCGGCGAAGAACCAGTTGGCGACATAGATGTGCGACGTCTTGCGCTGCTTGATGGTCATCAGGAAGACGATGGCATAGCTGACCCATACTGCGGCGATCAGGATATTGATCGGCCACTCCAGCTCGGCATACTCCTTGGTGGTGGTGTAGCCAAGCGGCAGGGTGATCACTGCCGACACGATCACCGCCTGCCAGCCCCAGAAGGTGAAGGCTGCCAGCTTGTCGGAGAACAGGCGCGTCTGACAGGTACGCTGCACGACATAATAGGAGGTTGCCATCAGCGCCGAACCACCGAAGGCAAAGATGACGGCGTTGGTGTGCAGCGGGCGCAGGCGGCCAAAACTCGTCCAGGGCAGGTCGAGGTTGAGTTGCGGCCAAACCAGCTGTGCGGCAAGGATGACGCCGAGGAGCATGCCCACGATGCCCCACACGACTGTCATGATCGCGAACTGCCGAACTACCTTGTAATTGTAGGTCGGGTGCTCTAATGCTGTGCTCATGTCAGGTTCCCATCGAACGCGTATCGAGAGCCGGCCGTCACGGATGCTGCGGCCGGCGCTCACGGTTGGGTGAAGCGGGTCAAAAACAGAATGGATTCTATCGCAGCCGCATCGCAGACTGAAACACGCCCAAGGGCGAAACTCACACAGGAGTTTGACCGGTGTCGTACTTTGCACGACTTGATCGGGTAGCAATTTCTTCGGTGCGCCTCCGCGAGCGCCTCCTCGAAGGGGAGACCGGACGCTGGCGTGTCGAGGGGCTGGGTCCGCTGGAAGTTGAGGGTGACGGAAGCGTCGGCCGGCTGCTGATCGCCCATGGGGCGGGGGCTGGGCAGGGGTCGCCCTTCATGAGCCAGCTGCGTGGCAGTCTGGCGAAGCAGGGGGTGCAAACCCTGGCGATAGAGTTCGCCTACATGCAGCGAATGCAGAAAGAAGCCAAGCGTTTTCCGCCACCGCGCATCGATCGTCTGGTGGATGAAATGAGTGCCTGGTGCGACATTCTGACACATCCCGAACTGGGTAGCTTCTGGTTGGGCGGGAAGTCCATGGGCGGACGAGCTGCCAGCCTGCTGGCGGCCCGCGACCAGGCCGCAGGATTGATCCTGTGCGGTTACCCCTTCCATCCGCCGGGCAAGCCGGAAAGCCTTCGCCTTTCGCACTGGCCGCTGCTCGGCTGTCCCACCCTGGTGGTTCAGGGTAGCCGCGACCCCTTTGGCAACCGCGAGGAAGTCGAAAGCTATCGGCTGGGCGATGACGTTGCGGTGCATCTGCTGGAAGATGGCGATCACGACTGGAAGCCGCGGCGTGCTTCCGGTTTCACCCAGGAGGGGCTGATCGAGGAAGCGGCGGGGGTGATCGCCGCCTTCATGCGGCAACACTCTGAAAGGCATTGACAACCAACCGGATCCCTGTAGAATTCAGCGCCACGTGACCGGGGTGGTTAGCTCAGTTGGGAGAGCACCAGCCTTACAAGCTGGGGGTCACTGGTTCGAACCCAGTACCACCCACCATCGCTCTCGAGCATCAAGCGATGGCGAGTGATCACGTAGGAAGCACGCAGCGGACCGGTAGTTCAGTTGGTTAGAATGCCGGCCTGTCACGCCGGAGGTCGCGGGTTCGAGTCCCGTCCGGTCCGCCACGATGACTGGCATGCAGTATCGAGTAGCCATGCAGTATCGAGTAGCCATGCAGTATCGAGTAGCGTTGTATCGAGCAGGGCTATTAGTAAATGAAGTGCGGTATCCGTGGGTGATTAGCTCAGTTGGTTAGAGCACCAGCCTCACATGCTGGGGGTCACTGGTTCGAATCCGGTATCACCCACCACGCGGACCGGTAGTTCAGTTGGTTAGAATGCCGGCCTGTCACGCCGGAGGTCGCGGGTTCGAGTCCCGTCCGGTCCGCCAACACGATTTTCCAGACCCCGAGCCGAATGGCTCGGGGTCTTTCGTTATGCACGGTTTTTCCTTTCCTGTCTTCTCTTGCTCTCCTGCTGCGCTATGCTGCTTTCGCCTATGGTGCATCATTATCTTTGCGCATCCCGCTTGGCTATCATACAGTTGTTTGAAACCTTGACCAGCAGGAGGAGTTCGGCGTGCGCTACCCTCATCTCTTTCGTCCGCTCGACGTGGGCCACCTGACGCTGCCCAACCGGGTGTTGATGGGCTCCATGCATACCAATCTCGAAGAGGCGCCCAATGGCTTCTCCCGCCTGGCGGCCTTCTATGCCGAACGGGCCCGTGAAGGCGTCGGGCTGATCGTCACCGGTGGTATCGCTCCCAACCCCGAGGGCGCCGTCTTTCAGGGTGCGGCAACCCTGGAGCGCAGCGAGCAGGTGGCGAATCACCGTGGCGTGGTCGAAGCGGTGCATGCCGAGGGCGGTCATATTTGCATGCAGATCCTGCACGCCGGTCGCTACGCCTATTCCCCCGAGCTGGTGGCGCCGTCGCCGATCCAGGCCCCCATCAACCCCTTTGCCCCCCGGGAGCTCACCGGTGAGGAGGTCGAAGGCCAGATAGCCGACTATGTGCGCTGTGCCACCCTGGCCCGGGAGGCTGGCTATGACGGCGTCGAGGTGATGGGGTCCGAGGGGTACCTGATCAACCAGTTTCTCTGCCTGCGTACCAACCACCGTAGTGATGAGTGGGGTGGTGCGTTCGACAGTCGCATGCGCTTTGCCGTCGAGATCGTGAAGGGGATCCGCGAGGCAGTGGGTGAGGACTTTCTTATCATCTTCCGCCTGTCGATGATCGATCTGGTGGAGGAGGGCAGCACCTGGGAAGAGGTCGTCACCCTGGGGCGGGCTCTCGAGGCGGCAGGCGTCAACCTGATCAATACCGGTATCGGCTGGCACGAGGCGCGCGTACCCACCATCGTCACCAGCGTGCCGCGGGCGGCCTTCACCGAAGTGACCCGGCGCATGAAGGCGGAACTCAGCGTGCCGCTGATCACCACCAACCGCATCAACATGCCGGACGTGGCCGAGCGGGTGCTGGCCGATGGCCACGCGGACATGGTTTCCATGGCACGACCCTTCCTGGCTGACCCGGCCTGGATCACCAAGGCGGTTGAAGGGCGCAGCGAAGAGATCAACACCTGTATCGCCTGCAACCAGGCGTGTCTCGATCACACCTTCCAGGGCAAGTTGACCTCCTGCCTGGTCAACCCGCAGGCCTGCCACGAGACCGAGCTCGAGATTCTCCCGGCGGAGACAGTACGGGATATCGCCGTGGTCGGCGGCGGGCCGGCGGGCCTGTCGGCTGCCGTCACCGCGGCAAGGCGGGGGCATCGCGTGGTACTGTTCGAGCGCAACAGCGAACTGGGCGGACAGTTCAACCTGGCGCGAAAGATACCGGGCAAGGAGGAGTTCGACGAGACCCTGCGCTACTTCAAGGTCATGCTCGACAAGTATGGTGTCTCAGTGCGACTCAATTGCAGTGCCGATCTCCATACCCTCAAGGGCTTCGATGCCGTGGTGCTGGCCAGCGGCGTCCAGCCCCGCCAACTGACGCTGCCGGGCCAAGATCACCCCAAGGTGCTCAGCTATCCCATGGCCATCCATCATCCGGAGCGCGTCGGCCGCCGGGTGGCGATCATCGGCGCCGGCGGGATCGGTTTCGATGTCGCCGAGCTCCTCACCCATGTTGGCCACCCCGCCATGGACACCGAGGCCTGGTGTGCCGAATGGGGCGTGGATCTCAGCGTCTCCGAACGGGGCGGGATCGCCCCGCCGCAGCGTCCCGATACGCCCCGCCAGGTCTTTCTGCTGCAGCGCAAGGCCTCCAAACCAGGCAAGGGGCTGGGCAAGACCACCGGCTGGGTACACCGTGCCTCGCTGAAGCATCGCGGCGTCGAGACCCTGGCTGGCTGCGAGTACATGGGCATCGATGATCACGGACTCCACATTCGCCAGGATGGCGAGCCGCGACTGCTCGAGGTCGACAGCGTCGTCGTCTGCGCAGGCCAGAACCCGGTGCGCGAACTCCTCGAGCCGCTGCAGGCCTCGGGTATGGAGGTACACATGATCGGCGGCGCCGACGAAGCCGCAGAACTCGATGCCAAGCGCGCCATCGAGCAGGGCACACGGGTCTCGGCCAGTCTTTGAGAAACGCGTAACGGAGCGTCTCAGGGCAGGGTGACCGACATCGAACCGGAAAGCACCAGAGCGATCAGGTCGGCCTGGCGGTGGGTGTCGGTCTTCTGAAAAAGGTTGCGCAGGTGGAAGGCCACCGTGGTGGTGGAGATCGACATGCGCTCGGCAATCTCCTCGCTTCGCAGTCCCTCGGCCAGGGCCAGGGCGATACCGGCTTCGCTCGGGGTAAGCCCAAACAGGCTGGCCAGTATCTGCCGGGGCACCTGAGCGCGTTTTTCCGGGTCCGAGAGCAGCACCACCACCGCTGGTTCATGGGGCGAGCCGTCGGTGCGGCCCAGGGAGCAGGCCAATATCAGCAGGTCGCGACGTTCACCCGGGCGGTTGAGCCGCAGACATGTCACCTTTTCCTCTCCCTCCTGGCTGCTCTTCAGCGCGGCGCGAATGGTCTTGCGCAGGTCCTGGCCGCAGCCGGCGGCGGACAGGCTCTGGCCCAGCTCCAACTGCTCGGTATCCTGCGACAGCCGATGAGCCGCCCGGTTGGCAAAGAGTATCTGTCCGTCTCGCCCCAGCAGGACCATGCCGGGTGCTACCAGGTCGAGGGCTCGTGTGGCGGCAACAAAGGCCTGGCTGCTCGCCTCCTGGCGCAGGTCGGCCATGGCCTGGCGTAGTTCGGTGATTTCCCCGACAGCCTTGCTGCGCATGCGCCTCACCTGGCGCAGCCGGGCATCGATGGTGGCCAGCATGAGGTCGAAGTCCACGGGCTTGACCAGATAGTCGTCTGCACCGGTGCGCTTGCCATCCACCACGTCCCGCGGGTCGGAGAGGGCGGTGAGAAAGATGAACGGGGTGTCGGCCAGGTCGGGGCGGGTATTGCGAATGTCACGCAAGACCTCGTAGCCGTTGCAGTGCGGCATATTGATGTCGCAGAGGATCAGGTCCGGGGCCACGGCGTTGATCTGGTCGATGGCTTCCCGTCCGTCGGCGGCCTCGATGACGGCGTAGCCGGCCTCTTTCAGTTCCTCGCAGATATCCCCCCGCAATTCGGCATGATCCTCGGCGCAGAGAATCAGCGCCGGCATGGCAGTTGCTTGTGGCGTCGGGTCGATCATGGCGCGGCCCCTCCAGCGGCGAGTGGTAGCGTGAGCGTGAAGGTGGTGCCGTCACCCTCCCGGGAGTCCACGGTGATGTCGCCATTCTGGAAGCGGGCCAGATGCCTGGCGATATTCAAGCCCAGGCCGATGCCTGGCATCGCCGCGACATTGCGTGCACGAAAGAAGCGCTCGAAGAGCTGAGGCATGTCCGCCTCCGGTATGCCGATCCCCCTGTCTTGCACAGTGCAGGTGGCGTGTTCGCCGTGGCGGTCGAGCCGAACCGTGATGGGGGCGTCCGGTGCGGAATACTTCAAGGCGTTGGATACCAGGTTGGCAAGGATCTGTTCGATCAGTGCCCTGTCGCAGAGTACGACCAGCGGCGGCGAGGCCATGGACTCCAGTCTGATGCGTCGGGAGCCAGCTGCCTCCTCCTGGAGCTGGCATACCTGCTGGGTGATGGCTGCCAGGTCGCAGGGAGCCGCCTCGGCCTCTACCTGGCCGCCATCCAGCCGTGCGGCGGTCAGCGCGCTTTCCACCAGGCGGGTCATGTGCGCCACGGCGTCACGCAGCCGGGTATAGCGCCGCTGCCGATCCTCGGGCGTCATCTGGTCACCGCGGCGCAGCAGTCGCTGCAGGCCGGAATCGATCACCGCCAGCGGTGTGCGGAACTGGTGCGATACCGTGGCGGCAAAGCTGCGATAGAAGTCGCTGACGCCACGCTGGCGGCGCAGGGCACTCTCCAGCGAGAGGGCGGCCTGCTTGTAGCGGGTGATATCGGCAACCCGCAGCACGTGCCCGCCATCGTCGGTCTGGCGAATCATCATCTGGCGCCAGCCCTGGTCGCGGATTTCCATATCGCATTGCAGGCTGCCATTCAGGGTGGTGCCGAGGGTGTCGCATTGGGTCTCCTCTGGCCGGGTCAACCCGCGTATGTCCCGCAGTATCGAGGCAAGCGGGCGTCCATGCTGAAGGCTGGTAGCCGATATCGGCAGCAGCTCGGCCAGCTGCGGGTTTGCCAGAGCCAGTCGGCCCTCGGCGTCGAAGGCGGCGAATCCATCCGGGGCGGTCTCGATGGCTGCGGCGAGGCGCTGGCGCTCCGCGTCGAGATCCCGCGTCCTGCGCTCCACCTCACCCTCGAGCTCATTGCGATGCTTGGCCAGCGCCTGCTGGGCGCTGGCTCGCTGGCGCAGTGCCGACAGCAGCAGGGCGACCAGCACCAGGCCACTGAGCATGATGCCCACCACCGAGGCAATGACCTGTAGCGTGCTGTCGCGGTGTTCGTCCAGCCTCTCGCCGGTGGCCTCCCACTCCTCGATCATCACCGCATTGGCGATGCGGTTGAGCTGCAGCAGCATGGGCTTGAGCGTGCCATGAATACGGTCGGCGATGTCGATGGTGCCGGGCTGCACCTGCTCCAGCAGTGGTTCGATGGCGTCCAACTGGTCGAATGCCGTGGCAATGTCCTCTCCGAAGCCCAGTCTTGCCAGGTAACGCTGCTGGGGGCCCTCGTCCAGCAGCACCAGGCGGCTGGTCAGTACATCGAACCGCAGGCCGGGGCGTGCAGCGTCGTCTCCCAGGGCGCGGCGGCTGACCGCCTCGTCAAGCCGGTGGCTCGCCACCTGGGCCTGGGTGATCACCCACAGCATGTTGTCGCTGACGTTGGAGCGCATGTCCTGCTCGACCTGGTAGAGCCGCACCAGGGAAAACGTCAGAAAGGCCACGAAGGCCAGAATGACGACCAAGGGGGCAACAAAGGCAGGCATGCGTCGGGTCAGGGGCATCATCGAATTTCGAGACTCTCCAGTTGCCAGACCCAGCGATAGTCGTAGCGGATGTCCTGCAGCTCACCGTGATCATCCCTGGGGTAGACGATCCATAGCGGCCCCTTGTCACGGGGCGTCAGGCGCTCACCGTCCATGCTGTCCGCCACCAGTACCTCGAAGTCGTGGAAATCCTCGAGTGGGATATCCACCACATAGTCGTTCAATGCCGTAGCCACGGCGCTCTCTCCCTGGGCCCCTACGTGAGCCAGGAGGTCGCGCATCAGGAAGCCCTCGAAGTGATTGACTCCATCGGTCACCACGGTCGAGGTATCCAGGGTCTGTCGAGGCAGGGCGTCGAGCATGGTGCGATCGAAGTGAGCTTGGTTGTCGACGTTGGTCTTGCCGATCTCCCCGCTCACTCGCAGCAGTACCGGACCCTCTGGTGCCGGCAGTGGGTCGGCCATGGCCAGCATCACCGGCATCAACAGGGCTCCAGTCAAGCTCAGGCAGGTAAGGCGGCGTCTCATCATGAAAAGCTCCTTGGCGCTCTAGGCAGGATGTAACGGGTTACCAGGCTGTGTCCCCGTTCGTATGAACGGGTGCGGCCCGGTTTCAGCATTCGATGCTGCCCATCGATGACTATAGAGAAACATGGCTTACAGAAAGGAAACATGCGAGGCGTGACGGGATAACCCTGCAAACGCATGGGTCAACCACAGGCAGCGTGCAGTGGCCCTCTCTTGCCATTTTCACTGCATTGACCTCCTGACCCGTCTGTATGAACGGGTACAGCCCGGTCATGGTTGTTCTAGGCTGTCTAGTTAGTAACTACTAGAAACCATGAATTACAAAAATGAAACCTCATGGGCGTCTAACGTTAATCCTCTCTGATGCGTAAGTGGGGCGCCCGCAGTAAAAGGTAAGAGGGGCGCGTCAGTGAAAAAGATTGCGGCAACTACCACCTGCCTGCTGGCACTCTTGATGGTGGATGGCACGGAAGCCTTCCCCAGGATGGTCTTCGAGGAGGAGCCCAACGATACCCCCGAGCAAGCCCAATCGTTCCGTGGTGAAGCCCGCCTGGTGGGCGAGGTGTCGAGCGATGATCGCGACATGTTCCGCTGGGTGCTGGACGATGCCGAAACGGACCGTCTCTGGCAACTCGAGCTGCAGGGTGATTCGCCGGACGGTATCGAGGCACGTTTTTTCTGGCCCGCCGTGGAAGAGCCGGAGCCGAGCGGGGTGGCCGAATTCGGTGCCGCAGAGCCCGAAGAGAGTGCCGACGAGACGACGGAGTTGCTCAGTCTCGGCATCAGCGCCGACCAGCCGAGGCGGCATCGCCAGCAACTGATCGTCCCGCCAGGGGAGCATCTTGTGAGCTTCCTGCCCCAAGGGGAGGGCGGTGAGTACCAGTTGACCTTGACCGAGGCGGGGCGCATGCGCATCCGCGGCCAGGTTGGCCCCGACGAGGCCGATGACCTGGAAGTGACCCCCGGGCGGCTGTGGTTCTTCCACCTTGATGTCGCCGAACATGCCATCCCTCTGGTGCCGGAGGATGAGGCGGCCGAATACCTGTGGCGACTCGATCTGCTCGGCGAGCTGGGCGTGTCGCTGGAGGCCTGGATCGAGAGTGACACCGGTGAACGACTCGCCGAAGTACACGGCGACTCCCCAGTGCAGCAGCAGTGGAGCCGCCTGGATCTCGCCGGGGGAGGGCGCCTGCACCTGCGTAACCCGAAGGGAGATGCCATCGGGCGCGTGGGGCTGGAGCTGGAGGAAGACGGCCAGCGTCCCGCGCCGCGAGACGATGACCCGGAGGCGCAGGAGACGATGGAGGCGGAACCGGAGGCCGTGGCCACCTCGGAAGAGGAGGCTCTGTGGTTTGCCCTCGGCGAAGCCGTGACGCTGGATCTGATTCCCCGCCAGCGCCACTACCTGGCCTTCAGCCTGGATGAGTCAGCGCCCGGCCAGACCCTGGACGTGATTGGCGATACTGACCGCGATATCGATGTCTGTCTCAGTCGCCATGACGACCGCGACCCGGTGTGCCGAGAGGGGCCTGCCGAGTCGCTGTTCGCCCAGATGCAGCTTCCCGCTGGCGACTACCTGCTGCAATTGAGATTGTCCCGGCGCGCCGATGGCCCTGTGCCCACCGAGGTGCGGCTGAGCGAGACGGAACTGCCGGATCGGGACGGCTGGGTGAGCGAACCCAATGACCAGCGTGACTGGGCCGCGGTGCTGAGACCCGGAGTCGTCCGCCAGGGCCGGCTAGAAAGCGGCGATACCGCCTGGTTCGAGTTGCTGGTCGGAGGTGAGACCCAGGTTTGGGAATTCCTGGCGGAGGGCGATCCACTCGAGCGCCTGGCCCTTTACCGTGATGGTGATCGCCGCCCCTTCCTCGACAGCAGGCAGTCTCGCCGCGGTGACCCGCTGCAGCAGCGGCGCTTGAGCCCGGTGCGCCTGCTGCCGGGTCGTTACCAGGTGCGTATCGAGGGGGAAAATACCGATTATCGTCTCCAGGCCGAGCCGCTGGGTCGGCCCCAGCCCGGCAGGGAGATGGAGCCCAACGACACGCCCGAGGAGGCCAATCCGCTATGGCTGGGCGAATCCGTCGAGGGACATTTCCACAGCGAGGATGACGCGGACCATTTCCACTTTCATCTGCCCGGCGAGAACCGCCTGGTGCTGGATGTCGAGCCGCCGTCGGAAGGGCGCCTCGAGGCCCGGCTGTTCTGGCAGGGAAATGAGGTACTGCGCACCCTCGACCTTGAGGAGGCCGCGCGCATCAGTCGGAGGCTGCCCCCCGGGGACTATACGTTGAGGCTCGTCGGGGATGGCCCCTCCCAGGAACCCTACCGCGTCCGGCTGGACATCGGCGATCCCTGGCACCATCAGGGCGCGGTGGGGCTGGTGCGGAATCTCGAGCAGGCGCCCCTGGTCCCCAGGGACGGGGTTATCGATGAAGAGACGGGCGGCGTGGATGATCCAGAGGGCTATCTGCGACTTCCCGTCACCGAGCAGGCGCGTACCCTGCATGTCGAGGCACGGAGCCTCGGCGATCGAGTCCGCTTCGTGAATGCCAAGGGCGATGAGCTCGAGATCAAGGAGACAGACGAGCGGCGCCGCTATGCGGTGACCGTGCCGGCAGGTGAGCAGTGGTACCTCTGGGCCTCCATCAGTCGTCGCATGAGCAGCCTCACGCTGGAGGACCCGGCGCAGCCGTACGCACCGGAGACGGCGCCCATCACTGCCGAGCTGGAAAGTGAGAGCGCTCGCCTCCCACCCTTCCTGCCCCATGCCCAGCGCCTCGAGGCCCGCCTGACGGTCCGCAATGAGGGAGAGGAATCCCTGACGCTGCCCCTGAAGGCCCACGCCAGCCATTCGGGCTGGTCGCTCGACGGGTTGCCCGAGTCACTCTCCCTGGCCCCCGGGGAGGGGCGTGAAGTACCCCTGACCTGGACCCTGCCGCCCGAGATGCTGGAGAGCGATCCACTGTCGCTCTTCGTGGCGGTGGGCGAGCACAGTGTGCGGCATGACCTGATAGTGGACCCGTCGATGGCGGCGCTGGATCCGCAACCGGCGCTCCCCGTCCCCGAATCGCTCGATGGAATGGTCGACCTGGCCTGGAGTGCCCTGGGGGCGCACTTCGTCGACGCCGAGAGCGGCGAGCCGGACAGTGACCTGGCTGGCCTCGTCAGTGACGGGCACTTCCTGCTCGACGGTATGGCCAGTGCCGCCAGCTCCATCGAGGTCGACGCCGACCCCGGTGAGGCCTTGCCGCCGATCCGCCTGGCCGGTGAGGGAGGCATGGTGCATGGCCTGGCCTTCAATCAGCGCTCGCTGCACGATCACAGCTATCGGTGGCGGAAGGTCGAGATCGCCTTGGGCGAGTCCCGGAATACGCTGGAGACCCGGATGACCGTCGAGCTGGACAGCCGTGACGGCGAGCAGTTCTTCCCCCTTGATGCCCCGGTTGAGGCGCGCTACGTACAGCTGCGCCCTCTGGCGATCTTCCTCGAAGAGGGCGAGCGCCGACGCTCCCGCCATGGCAGCGGCGAGCTGCGTGTGCTTGGGGAGCCTTCCGGAGAGCTGGCCGAACGGCGTCATGACCTGCTGGATCGCGACCTGGGCGGGCACTGGCTATACACCCTGCCGGATATCGACAGCCTCTATGGCTTCCAGGGGCAGCGCTACACCCATCGAGGCGTGACCGGCGAGCGCGGGGTGCGTCGGGGACAGCGTATCAGTGACGAGCGCATCGAGATGGTCTTCGCCTTCCTCCAGCATCGGGCGGCGCGGATCGACGAACTGCGCTGGATCGAGAACCTCGACTGGGACGGCCTGCCGGTGGAGGAGGTTTCGGTATACACCTCCCTCGAGTCACCGGTGGGCCCCTGGGAGCACCGGGCCGACTGGACCCTGGAGCGTGACGGTGAGGGTCAGGCAATTCTCTCGCTGCCTGACGCGCCGCGGGCTCGCTACCTGCGCCTGGTATTCGATGAGCCCGCCGTGCCCGAGGACGAGCGCCGAGCCAGCTGGCGGATTCCCGAGGCCCTGCAGGCCTTCGAGGCAGATGCCCTGGGCAGCGGTCGTTCGGTTCTCGGCCACTGGGGACTGGACAAGCCTCGTGGGCCGCTGGAAGTGGAGCAGGGCGGTGACGGCCTCAGGGTGCGAGAGATCGAGGACTCCGATAGCCACGCCGGGGCCCCCTATTCCCTGGCGGATCGAGTGGTGGGGCGGGTCGATGAGCCGGGGGATACCCGTCATTATCGGGTGAGCCTTGATGCACCGGACAATACCCTGGCCTTCGAGCTCGAGGAGCCGGCTCGGGATCGCCTCGTGGTCACCCTCAGCAATGCCGATGGTGAAACGGTGCCTCTCGACTGGTCATCGGTCGGCGGGGGGCGCCGTCAGGCCGAGGCGGTGGATATCCCTGCCGGGGATTATCGTCTCACGGTCAGCGAGCCGCCGCGCTCCATCGTCTTCCTGTGGGATGGCAGCGGCAGTATTTCCGAGCACCAGCCGGCGATCTACCAGGCACTGAACCGCTTCGCCGAGGGGTTGGAGCCCGGCAAGGAGGTATTCAACATGCTGCCCCTGGGAGGCCCCCTGCTGATCAATGGCTGGGCTGACCACCCTTCCCAGGTTGCCCAGACCCTCGCCGCCTATGACGACGACTTCAATAGCTCGAATTCGGAGCCCGCCCTCGAACTGGCCAGCCGCGCCCTGGCCCAGCGGGAGGGGCAGCGGGCGATCTTCCTGATTACCGATGCCGAGCAGACCGGTCGCGACCTGGAGGCCTGGGAGACCCTGGCCCGGGTTCGGCCGCGGGTCTTCACCCTGGAGATCACCCATGGTTCCAGCCGGGACACCGAGGTGAATCGCTGGTACCAGAACCAGATGCTGAGCTGGGCCCAGATCGCCGACGGGCGCTATCGCTATACCGTGGATCGTACCGACCTGATTCGCGGCTTCGAGGCGGGCATGCGTGAGCTGCGCCAGCCCAGCGAGTTCGCGCTGGCGGTGGAGCGGCGCTACCAGGAGCCACCCGAGCCCGGCAGCCTGAGGGTGGTCAGCGCCGACCCCGAACAGCCGGCGGTGGCCGGCGGAGTGGTGCATCTGATCTTCGATGCCTCGGGCTCCATGCTGCGCCAGATGGAGGGCGGACGGCGCATCGAGGTGGCGCGGCGCATCGTTCAGCAGACCCTGGACGAGCGCATTCCGGAGCAGGTGCCGGTTGCGCTGCGTGCCTACGGCCATACCGAGCCCCATAGCTGCGAGACCGAGCTGCTGGTCGAGCCCCGTGCGGATAATCACGACGAGGTGCGCGAAGTGGTCTCAGGTATCCAGGCCATCAACCTGGCACGTACGCCGTTGGCCGCCTCGTTGGATGCCGTACTCGATGACCTTTCCGATTTCGCGGATCAGCCTCGCCTGGTGGTGATGCTTACCGACGGTGAGGAGACCTGTGACGGCGATGTGGCCGCCTCCGTGGAGGCACTGATCGAGGAGGGGGTGGACGTGCGCCTCAATATCGTCGGCTTCCATATCGACGAGATCGGCCTTCAGGCCGAGTTCGAGCGCTTTGCCGCCCGTGGCGGCGGCGAGTACTTCGATAGCCAAGACGGCGATGAGTTGATTGCCGGCCTGTCCCAGGCCTTGGCGGCCACCTGGCGGGTACTGGACAGTGATGGGAGCGAAGTCGCCCGGGGACGGGTGGATGACGCATCCATCGAGCTGGACGTAGGTGAGTACGAGTTGGTGGTGGTGACTCAGGAGGGTGAGCGGAGCAAGACCTTCCAGGTGGCGCCCAGCCAGTCCGTCGAGCTGGGACTTTGATCCGGGAGCAGGAAATGGCGATGACGACAGCCTGTCGTGACGGCAACAGGTGCCTCAGGGGCGGAATGGCAATGATCAGCCTGCTGGCTGTGGTGCTGTTGGCGTCTCTGGTAAGCGGTGCGTCGGCCTACGCTTACCCCCGAACCCTGGTGGCCGAACCCCTGGCTGAGGGCATGCCGCCTTCCCAGGGCTTTCGCGGGGCAGCACGTATCCTGGGAGAGCTGGCCGAGGGAGAGCGGCACGCCTTCACCTGGTCGATCGATGACCGTGAGGTGGGTTACCTGTGGCAGATATCGCTGCGCGCCACCATCGCTGAGCGATTGCGGGTCAGTCTGCACGCTGTCCAGGCGTCGGCAGGGCAAGGGGAACCGCAGGGTGTGACGACGTTTGGCGAGGCGCCGACGACGTCGACATTTGGCACCGCCGATGAGGCTTCGGGCGACGCGTCGCATGCGTCTGACCCTGCCGCCGCTGAGGGGCGCGCGACCGAGAAGCCGCTGCTGACCCTTGAGGCCACGCCCGATACCGCCGGTGATCGCGTTACCTCCCTGCTGGTGTCCCATGGCGACTATCGGATCGAAGTCGAGACTCAGGGAGGGCAGGGCGAATACCAGCTGACCGTTGAGCCTGCCGGTGAGGTCAGCCTGCATGGCACGGCAGACGCGCCATCGAATGCCGATGCCCTGGTCGTGGGCCCGGGCCGCGACTGGTTCTATCAGCTCAATGCATCGCGCCTGCAGCTCCCTCTTGAGATTGATGAGAACGACGCCCGGCTCTGGCGACTCTCCCTGCTGACCGAACTTGGCCATGCGGTAAGGGCGCAGCCGGTGGATGCATCGGACGAGCCCCTGGTGGCGTCCACGGGGCCTCTGCCGATGAAGCAACAATGGGACCAACTGGCCCTGGAAGAAGGCGCCGCACTGGCCCTGGCGCGTGATGAGGAAGGTGAGGCCATCGGCCGGGTGCGGGTGCGCCTCGAGCCGGGCGAGGCCCTTCCGGAGCCGGCGCCTGAGCCGGTGGCAGCGACACGGGAAGACGCTCTGGCTCTGCCGGCCCAGGCCACTCAAGAGCTTGAGCTGCTGCCCGGTCAGCGTAGCTACCTGGCCTTTGAGCTCAACGATGAAGAGGCTCAAGGGCAGGGCTGGGCGCTGGATCTGCTTGGCCCGGAGGATCCGCCGATCGAAGCGTGCCTGGCGGATGCCCTGGGTCAGGAGGCGATCTGCCGCACGGGCCCGCGGGAGTCGCTCTTCGATCGTCTGCGCCTCGACCCTGGCCGTCACTACCTGGCGCTGACACCGTCAGAGCAGACGGAAGAGGCTGGCGTCGCGGTGGAGGTGATTCGCCGATCCGTTCCTCGGCACACTTCACAGGAAGTGGCGGAGCCCAACGACAGCCGCGAGGTGGCAACCGCCTTATCGCCAGAGCAAGAATTACAGGGCACCTTCAATGGCCCGCGAAAGGGGGTTTTCCGGCTCGAGGTGCCGCGCTCGGATCAGGTGTGGCGCATTGTGGCCAGTGGCGATGGCCTGGAGGACCTTCGCCTCTACCAGTCCGGCCATTCGGGGCGCTCCCATTTCGCCAGATCCCAGGCCTACGGGCCTGTAGGTGAAAAGGAAGGCCTCGGTTTTTCTCGTCTCGATCTGATGGCGGGCACCTATTACCTGGAGCTCTCCGGGAGCGACAGTGACTATCGAATCCTTGCCGAGCGTCTGGAAGCCGATGAAGAAGGCTGGGAGCGCGAGCCCAATGACACCCGCGGCCAGGCCAATGCGTTGACTTTCGGAGCGGTCATGCGTGGCGACCTTCACGACGCCTCCGACGAGGACTGGTATCGGTTCACCCTGCCAGGCGACAACCGTATACGGCTGAAGATTACCCCGCCCGATGCCGGAAGTGTTCAGCCCATTCTCTACCGGGACGAAGAGCGTATTGCCGCCGTGCATCCACGTCGCGCACTGGATACATCGCCGCTGATACTCACCGGTCGGCTGCCGGCCGGTGACTACTATCTCTGGCTGGGAGATCGGGAGCCAGCCGGTCCTTATCGAATCCGGCTGGATCTGCAGGCGCCCTGGGAACCGCTTGCGGGGCATGCCATGGCGACACGCCAGGAACTGGCTGTCGAGCCGCCACCTGACGGTCGCATTGAGCTTCCCCACAGCGGATTGGGTAGCGACTATCAGTGGTTCCGTCTCCCGGTGGGCGATAGCCCCAGAGAAGTGAGAATCAAGCGGCTGGGGGACAATCGACTGAGCCGCGCCCATGTCGAGCTGATCGATGAGCAGGGTGATGTACTACCGGTTCGAGAGGTCGAGACGCAGCGTGACGACGCCGAAGCCGTGGCGGCACAGATTCCCGCCCGGGCAAAGGTCTACCTGCGAGCCAGCAGCGCGCGCCTGGGGCATATCGACCTGATCCTCGAGGATCCCCTGCTCGCAGAACGACAGGCCGAATCGCAGAGGCACCACGATGCCATCGAAGCCCGCTTCGAGGCAGACGGGCCCCTGACCGCCTGGCATGACGCTCCCCAGCGGCTGGAAAGCCGACTGGTGCTGAGCAACGGCGCCGAGGCGCCGGTGACCTTGCCGCTCGAGGCCCACGCCAGCCATGCCGGCTGGCGCATTGACGCGCTGCCCGACACCCTTACCCTGGATCCCGGCGAGGAGGTCGTTCTGACCCCGGCCTGGACGCTGCCGGCCGGACTGGATGACGAGGCGCCGGTGTCACTCTTCATCGGCGTTGCGGGCCAGACGCTAGAGGCGACCCTCGCTGTCGGGAGCACCGATACCGAAGCCGGCGTCAGCCTGGGGGACGCGGCCCTGCGCGACCGGGCTCAAGGGCTGGTGGACCTGGCCTGGTGGGGTCTTGGTGCCTACTTCGAAGACCCCGACAGCGGGGAGCCGATCATTGATGATGCCACAAGCGGCTGGGGTACCCATCGCGTGGCTTCCGAGCCCCGGCTGGTGCATCTTATCGACGGCATGAGCTCGATGGGTAGCCATCTGCGCTATCGCGGGGAGCCGGGTGAGGCCCTGCCCCCCCTGCGCCTGGCCGGCGACGGTGGCGACGTCGAGATGCTGGTGATCAACCAGCGTTCAGGCCAGCCCCCAGAGCACCGCTGGCGCGAGCTCGAGGTGTCGCTGGGCGACACTCCCGATGACCTGGAGGTGGTCACCACCCTCGAGCTTGACGCCGCCGACGGCGAGCAGTTCTTCGCCCTGGGGTCTTCCCGCCAGGCTCGCTACCTGGGGCTGCGTCCTCTCGGTTTCTGGGGGGAGACGGGGCGGCTGGAAGACACCGGCATCGGGCAGCTTCGTGTGCTGGGCGAGCCCGCTGATGAACTGGCGCGTCAGCGCCCTGATCTGCTGGCGGATCGGCGCGGTGGGCATTGGATCACTACGCGGCCCGAGGTTCCCGCCCTGAACGAGATGACCCTGCCGGAGCGCAATGCGTTCCAGGCCCATGGTGCCCATGGGGATCGCCTTGGGCGAGGCCTGGCGCGTGGCGGCGAATGGCAGCCGGGCGGCGTATCGCTGGTCTTCGGCTTCCTGCAGCAGCGTGCGGCAAGGCTCGGGGAGTTGGGCTGGCAGGAGGCGCCTGAACACCGCGGTCAGCCCATCGAGACGGTAAGGGTCTATTCCAGCACCGAAAGCCCGGTTGGCCCCTGGCAGCATCAGGCGGACTGGCACCTCGAGCGCGATGCACAGGGGCTGGCCGAGCTGACCCTGGACACCCCTGTCTGGGCGCGCTATCTGCGCCTCGAGGTGCTGATGCCCGAGCCGGACCCGGAACAGGCTGAGCGTCGCTGGCGGCTGCCTGCCGAGATCCGTGCCCATGAGGCGGAACCGTTGGGCGGCGGCGAATCGATCCTGGCCTACTGGCCGGAGCAAGGCAGGGAAGGGCAGGCGGGACCCTATGAGCTGACGTTGAGCGAAGAAGCGCTTCCGGAAGCGGTGGACGATGATGCCAGTCATCCCGACGTGCCCCGGCGGCTGGAGGAGCGCATCACCGGACGCCTGGCGCAGCCGAATGATACTCGCAGCTATCGGGTGAGGATCGAGGAGGGGCACAACACCCTGGTGGTGCGGCTGCGTGAGACGCTACGCGGCAGGATCCAGGCCAGCCTGGTAGCGCCCGATGGAGAGACGCAGTCTTTCGACTGGCAGCGCGAGCCCGAGGGGTGGCGCCGCGGCGAGGCCGTTGGCCTTCCCCCCGGGGAGTATCGCCTGGACATCACCGAGCCTGCTCGGGCCATCGCCTTCCTGTGGGATGCCAGCGGCAGCCTGGAAGCGCTTCAGGCGCCGATTCTGCAGGCTATCAACCGCTTTGCCGAAGGGCTCGACCCCGACCAGGAAGTCGCCAACCTGATGCCGCTAGGCGGGCCCATGCTGCTCGATGAGTGGAGCGGGGAGCCGCGCATTCTGCGCCATACCCTGGCTGCCTACGACGGACGCTTCGAGAGTTCCGATGCCGAGCCGGCGCTTCAGAGCGCGACGCGCGCATTGGAGGCGCTGGACCGGGAAAGGGTCATCTTCCTGATCACCGATGCCGAGCAGATGGGACGGGCTATCAGTGTCTGGGACGACCTGGAGCGGGTACAGCCGCGTATCTTCACCCTGGAGATTTCCCATGGGCAGCAGCGTCTGGCCAGCGAGACACGCTGGTACCAGAACCAGATGCGCAGCTGGGCCAATGTGGGGGGCGGTCGGTATGCCTATACCCTGGACCGGGGCGATCTTGTGCGGGCCTTCGAGGTCGGCATGCAGGAGGTTCGTCAGCCCACGACCTTTGCCCTGGAGGTGACATCCCGTTACCAGGAGCCACCCGAGCCCGGCAGCCTCAGGGTGGTCAGCGCCGACCCAGAACAGCCGGCGGTGGCCGGCGGAGTGGTGCATCTGATCTTCGATGCCTCGGGCTCCATGCTGCGACAGATGGAGGGCGGGCGGCGCATCGAGGTGGCGCGACGCATCGTCCAGCAGGTACTCGATGAGCGCATTCCGGAGCAGGTACCGGTTGCGCTGCGTGCCTACGGCCATACCGAGCCCCATAGCTGCGAGACCGAGCTGCTGGTCGAGCCCCGTGCGGGTAACCACGACGAGGTGCGCGAAGTGGTCTCAGGTATCCAGGCCATCAACCTGGCACGTACGCCGTTGGCCGCCTCCATCGATGCGGTACTGGAGGACCTTTCGGGCTACGAGGACCAGCGGCGCCTGGTGGTGATGCTCACCGACGGTGAAGAGACCTGCGACGGCGATGTGGCCGCCTCCGTGGAGGCCCTGATCGAGGAGGGGGTGGACGTGCGCCTCAATATCGTCGGCTTCCATATCGGCGAGATCGGCCTGCAGGCCGAGTTCGAGCGCTTCGCTGCCCAAGGCGGCGGCGAGTACTTCGATAGCCACGACGGTGACGAGCTGATTGCCGGTCTGTCCCAGGCCTTGGCTGCCACCTGGCGGGTGCTGGACAGTGATGGGAGCGAGGTCGCCCGGGGACGGGTGGATGACGTCCCCATCGAACTGGGCGTGGGCGAGTACGAGCTGTTGGTGGAGACCCAGAGCGGGGAGTGGCGCCAAGCCTTCGAGATTGGCCCCCGTGAGGACAAGAACCTGGAGGTGAGCGGTGAAGACTAGACTCTGGTGGCTGCTGGTGATGATGTCGTTGAGCCCGCTGGTCTCGGCGAATCAGATGTGCCTGGGAACGGCGGGCATGGATAAGAGCCATTCACGCTACCTGGAGCAGCGGATCGTGACGCTGGATCGCGCCGTTCGTGAGGCTTATACCGAGCTGCCCTGGCAGGAGCTGAACGTCGGACAGGCGCAGCAGGCGCTGGGTGTGGAGCCCCGAGCCCTCTTCGAGTGGGTGCGTGATGAGACTCGCTGGCTGCCCTATGCAGGAGAGCTGCGCGGGGCGGACGGGGTGATGCAGGATCGTATGGGCTCCAGCCTGGATCGTGCCCTGCTGCTGGCGGCGCTGATGGAAGAGGCCGGACACACCGTGCGCCTGGTCCGGACCGACCTGTCCGAGGAGGCCCTGAAGCGCCTCGAGTCGACCTGGGCCGGCGAACCGGTGGCCAGGCGGCCGGATGGCCCCATCGAGATGGACCTCTCGGACGCGTCCATCAAGGCCCTGGCCGAGCGGCTCGAGAGTGACCCCGACGCCATCGCCGAGTCGCTGCGGGAACAGCGGGAGGCGGCCGAAACGCGACAGGCGCGGCTGCTGGCCGACGGTCGCCAACAGGCCAAGGCGCTGGAGGCGTTGCTGGACGGGACCCTGGAGGCAGTTGATGGCACGGATGCTGCCCCGACGCATCACTGGTGGGTGCAACAACGCACAAGCGATGGCTGGGCGGACTTCGACCCTGCGCTTCCGCAGCAGGCCGCCGGTGAGCGCCTGGTCGCCGAAGGGGAGGTCGAGCATGTATACCCGGAGGCGCTGCCCGACGACGTCCGGCACTGGTTGACCGTCGAAGTGGTGGCGGAGCAGCTCCATGATGACCGCCTGAGCGAGGCGGTAGCCTTCTCCCACCGGCTGCCTGCTGCCGAACTGCTGGGGCAGCAACTGCACCTGGAGCTCTACCCCATGGCGCTACCGTCACCCCAGGCGCTGCTTGATGGCAGTCATGAACTGGATGCCCTGCCTGGCGCGCTGTTCGACCAGGAGCAGTGGGTGCCCTATCTGCGCCTGGGTGACAGCCTGGAGCGCCAGGACGGCATCATGGCCGACGGTAGTGTCGTCGACCTCGGCTCGGAGGCCGGCATGGCCGGTGCCTTTGGCGAAGCCAGCAGTGCCCTGGGCGAGGTGGGCATCGGTGGACTCGGTGCCGATGAACCGGACACCCCGCCGGAGCTGACGGCCGTGATGGTGCGCTTCCATGTCGAGGCGCCGGGCCGAGAGACCGACATCGTAGAGCGCCCCATGATGGATCTGATCGGCCCCGCACGTCGCGCCGCGGGCGTCGAGGCCTTCGAGTTCGATGATGCCCTGCGCGAGCAGCGTGCCGTCGAACTGCTGAGCACCCTGGAGGTGCTCGGACAGAGTACCTGGGTGCCCCCCGCGCAGCTGGCCGCCTGGCGCTACGAGGGGCTGATGGACAATCGGCAGTCGGCCTTGGCCGGGGCTTACCTGGGTGCCCAACGTGATGACAGCTTTATCGGCGAGGCGCTGGAAGCGCGCAGCACCCGCCGCTCCTCGCTGGACCAGCTCGCCGCCATGCGGCTGGCCTACAGTCCGCACCCCGAGAGGGTCGCGCTGACGCGCCTCAACCTGCTGGGCTATGTGACGCTGATGGAGTTCAAGGGGGGGGAGTATCGGCGCCGTGAGGGCTTCGACATCCTCGATAATCGGATTGCGGTGCCTGACGGTGATGCGGTGGCCGAGACCCGGCTGGCCCAGGGGGCATTGGATACTCTGCTGGAGGCCGAGCTCGCGGTGGAAGCGCGTGCGGCCCTGGGCAACACTGCTCGCGCCTTCCTGCACGACCTCGGCGAGGGAGTCGACTGGCGTCGCGTGGACAGCCTGGACGGCTTGGCGGACCTCGACTGGCAACTGGATGCCGACCTCAAGGCGCACTTCGCGACGCACCTGAACACGGGGCAGGTGCTGCTGCTGCCCGACCCGCCGGCTCGGGAAGAGGCGCCCACCTGGTGGCAGCTGGACCCCGCCACCGGTGACCTGCTCGGCTACGGGCGAGACCGACGTGGGCAGTACATCGAGGGGATTCTGACGTTGATGAGTGCAGGCGATAGTGCCATGGGCGCGGTGGGCATGGTGCAGAGCATCTGGGACTGCCTGTTTACCTCGAGCGATCCGCTCTGCTGCACCCAGGATGCCGCCGCCCAGGAGATGA
This sequence comes from Halomonas sp. ANAO-440, assembly GCF_019915905.1. Lineage (NCBI taxonomy): Bacteria > Pseudomonadati > Pseudomonadota > Gammaproteobacteria > Oceanospirillales > Halomonadaceae > Halomonas > Halomonas sp. ANAO-440. The sequence goes on from NZ_JAHXBV010000005.1 coordinate 221,648, forward strand.
TTGGTCGCGCCGTCAGCGCCGGCTTGGGCGGTCTCGCCGAGGCCCATGACATCAACATCATCATAGGGCGCGAACTCATCTCCGGAGGGGCCTTCGACCGGCTCAATTCAGCGGGCATCAGCAAGGCGGCCGGTGATGTGGCCGGCGCCGGCGCCGAGTTCATCGTGGATTCCTGGGGCCGCTGCAACTGAGGAGACATCAATGAAACAGCCAAGCATGCGCAAGGCCGCACTGGGCATGACGGGGCTGCTGGTCCTGGTCGGACTGGTTGCGACGAAGCCTGCGGCGGCTCAGCCGCCCTGCGTCGAGGCGGTGCAGGAGCGACTCCCCGCATCGGGCTGCAACCGCGCTTTCACCCTGCACGTCAAGGAGATGGCCTTCAGCGATGAGCTGAACGGCCGGACGCCGCCGCCCGGCCAACGCTGGATCACCCTGGAGGTACGCTTTGACAGCTGGATGCCCAGCGACCTGGTGTTCGGTCTGGGCTATCCGGAGCCGTTGCTGGTGGCCTCGCTTGCACGCCAGCTTTATCTGCTGGTGGACGACCGGCAGGTGGTGCGGTCGACCCTGTCGGAGGCATCGGACCTGGAGGATGAGTTCGTTCTGCCTCGATCCGGCGACCGGCGCCAGGGCCAGGTCGCCTTCGCTGTGCCCGATGAGCCTCTGTCTCAACTCTCGCTGCATTACTACCACGACCAGTATGCGCCCATCGTCGTGCCACTTCTCGGCGAGCGTGCCCAGCCCGACGAGGAGCGCGATGCGGCGAGTCGGCAGGAGGGCCACGACCTCTTCTCGCTGGGCGTTCACGGTGTCAGTCGGCATGAACGCTGGCATGGCGAGTCGGCTCCCGAAGGCATGCAGTGGCTGGTGGTGGACCTGCGCGGCCAGGGGGAGTGGCGCACGCCGGTTGACGCTCGGGCGCTGGATGCGTCCGCCGAGTCCGGCGCCGAGGTCTCGCTGCGCCGGGTCATGGAGTATATCGAGGCCCCGCGGCTGCTGCAGGCGGTAGTCGACGGTAGCCATGCTTACGTGCGCGATCTTGAACTCAGCACCCTGGCGGGAGACCCCGCCCTGCTGCCCGATGCCTGGGCCGGCGGCCAGGCGGTGTTCCCGGTGCCGAAGGATGCCGAAAGCGTGGAACTCATTGCCTATATGCCGGAGTTTCGCGGCACCAATATCTCTTCGGAGATCCGCCCCAGCCTGCGCTACCTGCTGAAGGGAGAGGCCGTCACCGGGATGATCGGTGAGGCCCTCGTCGACATCGAGGATGGCCCCATCCGCTTTCGGGTGCATGGCCTTGAGTTTCCAGATGAATTTGCCGGCCATCTGGCCGGCGAGGAGGAGAGCCTGCTGCTGGTGGAGGCCTCGATGACGAATCTCAGCGGGGTGGGCGGCATGATGCCGGTCAGCCAGCGGCTGAGCCCGAGGGGGGGGGAAGGAGAACTGGTCGCAGCCTATCAGCGCGGTCCTCTCGTGCTCGAGGAGCCCTTCTGGCTGCCTGCCGATGATGAGCCTCGTCACTTCAAGCTGCTCTACCGCTTCGAGTCACCTGCTGAAACATATGAGTTCGAGTATGGCGGTGTCTCGGTCACCGAGCGGGTCAGGCTTCCCGTGGAGCCCTGACCCTGTTATTTCAATTCAGGTCTGGAGGGAGACATGACAGCCGATACACTTCGCCAGCCCGGCATCAAGGAGCGCGTTGCCCAGCTGGGCTACCTGCTCAAGCACACCTTTGCTCTCGTGGGCCGCGATCCGGGGATCCTCAGACCCTGGGTCCGCATGTCCATCTACGGGGTCGTGATGGTCACCCTGTTCTTCACCAGCGTGATCTTCCTGTGGGTGAGCAATGGCGACATCGGCACCCCGGCGCTGCTGCTGGCGCTCATGATGTTCCTCTACAAGTACTTCTATTACGCCCGTCAGGAGCTGCGGCAGAGCTGGCTGGTGAGTGAGGCCCTTCAGGGGCATAAGCGGTCCGCCGCGGAGGCCAAGGCCAAAGTCAAGTCGCTCAAGGGAACCGCCAGGTGGATCGCCCTGTTCGATATGGTGTTCAACGGCTTGCTGAGCTGGGCCGTACGCCTGCGCATTGGTCCCATGGGCGTCCTGATGGCGCTGCTGTTGAAAGGCGTCCGCGAAGGCTGGGATCTGATCAACCACTACCTGCTGCCTTCGGTGGTCGTAGACGGCCATGGCATTCGCGAGAGCGTGTCGCGCATGGGGCGGCTCAAGGATAACGTGCCCGAGACGCTGGCCGGGGTATTCGGGATCGATATCGCGGCCCGAGCGGTGGGCACCATCATGCTGCCGGTCTATGCGCTGATGCTGCTGGCAGGACTGTTGGTCGGCATCTGGGTGGGGGACAGCCTGCCGGGCTACTATCTCGGCGATCCCCTGGCGGGCAAGGCGCTGGCGGGTGCCGGGCCGCTTCCGGAGACCCTGCCCATCTCGGCCCTGCCCATCTTCATTGCCTTGGGTGCTGCCAAGCTGATCAGCGTGGTGCTGGAGCGTATGGCCACTTCGGTCAAGGTGATCTACTTCTCGATCTTCTATATGCGCATCACCCACGCCGACGACATCGTTCCGGAGATCCGCGACGAGTTGGAAGCCTATCTGCGCATGGAGGCAGAGGAGCCCGCTCCGGTGGTGGTCCCCGGTACCCAGAAGGGCTAGATGCCCATGCTCTTGCCGGTTCACAACAAGATACAAGCAAGCCCAGTGGGGGAAGCACCATGTGGCACTTCCTTTCACACAAGGCAACCATGAGTCGCTTGAAGCTGACCGCCTTCTGGCTGTCGCCGACCATGGCAGGGGAGATGGATGACCGGCCACCGTCGGACATGCTGCTCGAAATGGTCGTTCCTACTCTCTGTATGCTACCGCCCGCGGACATGGCCGATGAGCAGGTCATCGCCATGATGGGGAGCACTGACTTCAGGAGGTGAAGATGGCACATCGCAATTCATATGACGCACGGACCCGTGCAGGCGTCTGGGGCCGGGCTTTCGTTCTTGGGTTGGTGGCAGGTGGCTGGCTTGTCCCCGCTATGGGAAACACGACGCCGGACTGGACGGGGGCCGAGCTGCTGCATGAGTTCGAGCTCGAGGGAGAGAGCGTCGAGCGCTTGGCGCTGTCACCGGATGGCGATCGTGTTGCGATTGCCGCACATGGGAATCTCGAAATACGCGAGGCGTCGACCGGTGAGCTGGTTCATCAGTTGGAGGGCCACCACTCTCCGGAGGTGGACCGGCCGCTGCCTGTCACCGGGCTGGCCTTCAGCCCCGATGGCGGGAGCCTGGTGAGCGCCAGCTGGAATCCGGGCGTGGCGGCCGACGCGTCGCTCATGCTATGGGATCTGGCTACGGGCAAGCTGCGTCGTGCCCTGGCCGGAGGACAGGGGTGTCGCGAGGTCGCCTTCTCCGACGATGGTGCCAGCGTATGGGCTGCCTGCGGTGCAGACGTGCAGCGCTATGTACTGGAGACGGGTCTTGTGGTCGAGCGGGCGGAGTCTTTCCCTGCCGAACTGCAGCATGGGCCTGATGCCGAAACCGCGGCAGATGCGCTGCCGATGCCCAGGCAGGGCCCTGCCCATGCGCTGGCCTTGAGCCAGGACGGCATGCGGCTGGCCTGGGCGGGAAAGCCGCCGACCTTCCCCGCACCGCTAGTGCGAGTGTGGCAGGCCGAAGCATCTCCGGCAGATGGCGCACTGCCGGCCAACGACTATCAGCTCATCGAGCTGCCAGAGGTGGAAGCGACTGACGATCCAGTGGCTCTGGCGCGAAGCCACTACGGCATGCGCGAGTTCAACCCGGTCACCGTGGAGACGGTCACCCAGCGTATGCGCCAGGACGGCGATATCCTGGTCACCCTGAGCCTGGAGGGCCTCAAGGATGATTCGGTTCGTGCCATTCGTTACCGGCTGCTGTTTTCTCCTGCGGCCGATGGGCGCTGGCAGCTCGGTGAAGTCGGGCGACAGCAGCAGTGCCGACGAGGGCCCACCGAGCCGGATACCTGGACCACGGCGCTATGCCATTGATACCGGCCGGCGTCGGCTGGGAGCGGCACTCCCCCTCCAAACGAACGGGGTCACGTCGCCCCAGCCTGGCTAACCTAGTGGGATCAGCCGATAGCATTAGCGCTAAACAACGACAACACTCATCCTCAGCAGGGGGCGACATGTGGGATTTCAAGATTGGCCAGGCCCTTGGCCTGATGCTGAAGACAATGCCTTTCATTCTCTTCCGCCTTGCCGTCTACTTCGGCGTAGCACTGGCCTACGTACTGATGACCGGTGTCGGTGCCGGCGTGGGGTGGGGCGTCGGGGGCCTGGGCGACGAGGGCTTCCGCGCCGCTTCCACCTTCTGGGGCGGCGTCGTCGGCTTCGGGATCGTCGGCGCCATCATGTACATTCTGCGTGAGTACCTGCTGTATATGGTAAAGGCGGGCCATATTGCCGTGCTGGTGGAGCTGATGGACGGCAAGCCGCTGCCCCAGGGACGTGGCCAGATCGAGCATGCCAGCACCGTGGTGAAGGCGCGCTTTGCCCAGGCCAGCGTGCTGTTCGGCGTGGACCAGCTGATCAAGGGCGTGCTGCGTGCCATTACCGGCCTGGCTCGCGGGATATTCCGGCTGCTGCCGATTCCCGGCGCCCGTCAGTTCCTCCGGCTCGTTGAAATGTTCCTGCGCATCGCCGTGGGCTTCATCGACGAGGTGATCCTGGCCTACTGCATTCGCACCCGCTCCGACAACGCCTGGGCTTCCTCCCGTGATGCGCTCGTGCTCTACGGTCAGAATGCCAAGCCGATGCTGAAGAATGCCGCCTGGCTGGCACTGATCGTCTACGGCCTCTCTTTCCTGGTCTTCCTGGTCATGCTGGCGCCCGCTGCCCTGGTGGCCTATCTCATTCCTGGTGGCTGGTCGGCGACCGGGGTCATCGTCGCACTGCTGTTCGCCTGGAGCGTCAAGGTGGCGGTACTGGAGCCCTTTGCCATCACCTGCATGATGCAGGCGTATTTCAAGGCCATCGAAGGCCAGCAGCCGGATGCCGAGTGGGAGGCCAAGCTGGATGGCATGTCGGCCAAGTTCCGCAAACTGAAGCTGCGTGCCACTCAGACGACGACAGGTGACGACGCGCAAGGAGCAGAAGCTGCGCGGTGACACCGCGTGGCCGGGAAATGCGCTGAGAGCAGAACAATAAGGCATTAAGGTGCGATATGAGCATGAATCGGGGAAGCCAAGGTACATTGCTGGCAGGTATGGCGCTTGTCGGCCTGGGGTTGTTGACGGCATGCAATGATGAATCCGCTTCCAGTGCCGTGCAGTCAGACAACGGCGCTTCGCAGCAGGGCGGTGTGCAAAGCAACGGCGACGGTGAGCTTGCTGGCCTGCTGGAGAGTGTGGAAAGCGGCGAGTCGATGATCAGCATCAGCGGTGCCGCCACCTCGACAGGTGAGTACACCACGGCGGATGACCCGCGCTACGGCGGTGTCAGCAACGATATCTTTCGGCCTGCGCTGGGAGGTGGCTCATCCCGTCGAGGCAGCAATGCCGAAGGGCCGTATGTCATTTCAATCTACACCGATGCGACCCACGAAGATGACCCTGACAATGTTGTGCGTGCCTGGGTCTCGCTGGTGCTGCCGGCAGACGCCGAGGCAGGAAAGCGCTACGAGGTGGCGAGTTTCGCCGACGCCGAGGACCACCAGGTGCAAGCCCATGTTCGGGGTGACGGCATGGGGTGGTCATTCTCGCGGCAGGTCTCGGGCAGTGTTTACCTGGAATCGTTCGGGGAAAGGGTCAGTGCTGCCTGGCAGTTGGAGGCCGCCGATGGGCGTGGCGAGGAGGCAGGCCGAGTGACGAGCGAAGGGGCGGTCAGGGAACTGCCGCTGACGCTGCAGTCCGAGGCGGAATATGAGCTCACCGTCAACGGGGATACCGAGTCAGCCCTGTCCCGTATCACCGGTCGCGACAACATGCTGATCATCGGCAATGGGATCTATCTCTACCTGCCTGAAGGGGCGACAGCCGGCAGCTACCCGGTTCAGGCAGATCGGGATGACGACGCCGTGCGCGCCCAGTTCTCCCGGCATGACATCGAGGAGGTCAGCGGAGAGCTGACACTGGTGGCCAACGGCGAGCGCTACGATGCCGAGTTCCACATTGATGCCAGTGGGGAGGATGAGGTGGCGCTGGCCGGCGATCTGCGCTGGTTTGTGCTGAATGAGGAGTGAGCCGGCGACCTGAAACGGTTGACGCATGGGTAGGAAGGACAGGGTAGGACGGGATAGGAAAGACGGGGTGGGCAAGCCTGGATAGGCAAGATTGGGTAGACAAAACAACGAGGAAAACGAATATGCGCAGCAAACGCTCTCTTGGTGTTGTCCTGCTGGGTGCCACGCTGGCAATGCCATTCACCGCTTCAGCGCTGGCCGATGAGGTCGTCGAACAGATCGAACTGGGTCTCGAGCTGTATCAAGAGGAGGATTATGGCGGTGCGGTCACCGAGCTGGAGTTCGCCATCAACGACATTCGCAAGCTGCTCTCGGGACGCATTGCCGAAACCTTCCCCGACGCCCCCGAGGGCTGGACCGCAGGTGAAGCTGAATCCGCCGGCGGTGGCGGCGCGGCGGCCCTGATGGGGGGCGGTGGTTCCATGCTGCAGCGCAACTATCGCGAGGACGAAGGGGAGGGACGCCTGGAAGCGTCTTTGATGATCGACAACCCCATGGTCCAGGGCATGGCTGCGATGTTCAACAATCCCGCCATGATCGCTGCCCAGCCCAACATGGAGCGTGTTCGCATGGGACGCGAGTCTGCCATCGTCAAATGGGAGGCGGATCGCTCCCGGGTCGAGGCGACGCTGCTGCTCGACGGACGGATCCTGATGCAGGTCAAGGGGCAGGGAATCGATTCGCCCGATGTCGCCGTCGATCTGCTCAAGGCCTGGGACCTGGCCGAGGTGCGTGCAAGGGCGGCACGGTAAAGCCGGCTGCCACGTCATCAAGGTCATTCTTGCGCCCGGTCAGCGAAAGCGCGACGGACGTCAATCAGTCTTCTGTTTTGGCCGGCACCAGGGGGCTGGGCAAGCGTCTGCGTTGAACCGGGCGCTGAATATTGGGCTAACGTGAAGAAAGGTCCCGCTGATGCGCGACATCCAGCGGAGGTGGTCTTCGCTGCGCTTGCCAGCCTGGTGAGGCGTTGACTCACGCATTGCGTCTATCCATCGTTAAATCAGAATAGATTCCTTCATCGAACCCTCTGCAACTCCTGCGTTCTCATTGAGTAGTCATTCACTGCGTTGACAGTTCCCCGGCCGCTCCGCCGGAAGCTGACTAGGCTGATGAGTAACCCGGTAAGGTCATCGAGTGTGGCGGTGACCATCAGGGTGGGCAAACAGGAGGCTTCGATGAGTATCTTCGATCATGTGCAGAACCGCTTCTCTCGTGTCCAGCAGGAAGAAATGTCCCTGCAGGAATACCTTGAGCTGTGTCGTGAAGACCCCATGGGCTATGCCAGCGCTGCCGAGCGTATGCTCCAGGCAATCGGCGAGCCCGAGGTGATCGACACTGCCAAGGACTCAAGGCTCTCGAGGATCTTCTCCAACAAGGTGATTCGTCGCTATCCCGCCTTCGCTGAATTCTACGGCATGGAAGAGGCGATCGAGCAGATCGTCGCCTACTTTCGCCATGCCGCCCAGGGATTGGAGGAGCGCAAGCAGATCCTCTATCTGCTGGGGCCGGTGGGGGGCGGCAAGTCCTCGCTTGCCGAGCGTCTCAAGCTGCTGATGGAGCATATACCTTTCTACGCCATCAAGGGCTCGCCGGTATTCGAGTCGCCCCTGGGGCTATTCTCTCCCGAGGAAGATGGCGAGCTGCTCGAGAAGGAGTACGGCATTCCCCGGCGCTACGTGAAGAGCGTGATGTCGCCCTGGGCCTCCAAGCGGCTGAGGGAGTATGGCGGCGACATTTCCCAGTTCAAGGTGGTCAGGCTCTACCCGTCCCGCCTCAACCAGATCGCCATCTCCAAGACCGAGCCGGGTGATGAAAACAACCAGGACATCTCCTCCCTGGTGGGCAAGGTGGACATCCGCCAACTGGAGCTCTACTCCCAGGACGACCCGGATGCCTACAGCTTCTCCGGCGGCCTGTGCAAGGCCAACCAGGGTCTGATGGAGTTCATCGAGATGTTCAAGGCACCTATCAAGGTGCTGCATCCGTTGCTGACCGCTACCCAGGAAGGCAACTACAACCCTACCGAGGGCATGGGAGCCATACCTTTCGAAGGTGTCGTGCTGGCCCACTCCAACGAGAGCGAGTGGCAGGCCTTCCGCAACAACCGCAACAACGAGGCCTTCCTCGACCGCGTCTACATCGTCAAGGTGCCCTACTGCCTGCGGGTTACCGAAGAGATCAATATCTACAAGAAGCTGCTCGAGCATTCGTCTCTCGACCAGGCTCCCTGTGCCCCCGACACCCTGCGCATGCTGGCTCAATTCTCGGTGCTCTCGCGGCTGAAGGAACCGGAGAACTCCAGTATCTATTCCAAGATGCGGGTCTATGACGGGGAGAACCTCAAGGACACCGATCCCAAGGCCAAGTCGATCCAGGAATACCGCGATGCGGCTGGTGTCGACGAGGGCATGGACGGGTTGTCCACGCGTTTTGCCTTCAAGATCCTCTCCAAGGTGTTCAACTTCGACAATCATGAGATTGCCGCCAACCCGGTACACCTGCTGTATGTGCTCGAGCAGCGCCTGGAACAGGAGCAGTTGCCCAAGGAGACCTTCGAGCGCTACCTGCGTTTCATCAAGGAGTTCCTGGCGCCGCGCTACGTGGATTTCATCGGCAAGGAGATTCAGACCGCCTACCTGGAGTCCTACTCCGAGTACGGCCAGAACATCTTCGATCGCTATGTGACCTACGCCGACTTCTGGATCCAGGATCAGGAGTACCGAGACCCCGAGACCGGGGAGCTCTTCAATCGCCAGTCGCTCAACGAGGAGCTCGAGAAGATCGAGAAGCCGGCGGGCATCTCCAACCCCAAGGACTTCCGTCACGAGGTGGTCAACTTCGTGTTGCGGGCGCGTGCCCAGAACAACGGCATGAACCCCAGCTGGCAGTCCTACGAGAAGCTCAGAGGTGTGATCGAGCACAAGATGTTCGCCAATACCGAGGAGCTGTTGCCGGTGATCTCCTTCAATGCCAAGGCGTCCACGGCAGACCAGAAGAAGCACGAGGACTTCGTCGAGCGCATGAAGGATCGCGGTTATACCGAGAAGCAGGTACGGCTGCTCTCCGAGTGGTATCTGCGCGTGCGTAAATCGCAGTAACCGGCGCTGGCCTGGGAGGTCACCATGACCTATTTCATCGATCGACGTGCCAATGCCAAGCACAAGAGTGCGGTCAATCGGCAGCGTTTCCTCGACCGCTACCGGACGCATATCAAGCGTTCGGTGGAGGAGGCGGTCAACCGCCGCTCGATCACCGACATGGAGCGTGGAGAGAAGGTGTCGATTCCGGCACGCGACATCTCCGAGCCGGTGTTCCAGCATGGCCCTGGCGGCAAGCGCACCATCGTCAGTCCCGGTAACAAGGAATTCGTCGAAGGCGACCGTCTGCGCCGCCCCGGTGGCGGCGGTGGTGGTGACGGCGCGGGGGAGGGGGGAGCCTCCAACCAGGGTGAAGGCACGGATGAGTTCGCCTTTACCTTGAGTCGTGAAGAGTTCCTCGACTTCGTCTTCGACGGACTGGAGCTGCCACACCTTGAGCGCAAGGCGCTGGTGGATCTCGACGAGGTGCGGCCGGTGCGAGCGGGGGTCTCCCGGGACGGCGTGCCGGCACGCATGAATATCGTACGCTCCATGCGCGAGGCCTATGCCCGGCGGATCGCCATGCGCGCGCCCATTCGGCGGGCGCTGCGCGAGGCACGGGAGGCGCTTGACCTGGAGGAGGGCAAGGATCCGGTGCTGCGCAACCCGGCGCGCATTGCCGAGCTCAAGGCCGAGATCGAGCGCCTGGAGAAGCGACTGGAGGCGGTGCCGTTCATCGACACCTACGACCTGCGCTACAACAACCTGATCAATCAGCCCCAGCCGTCGAGCAAGGCGGTGATGTTCTGTGTCATGGACGTCTCGGGGTCCATGACCCAGGCCCACAAGGATATTGCCAAGCGCTTCTTCCTGCTGCTCTACCTGTTCCTGGAGCGTAACTACGAGAAGGTCGAGCTGGTATTCGTGCGCCACCACACCGCCGCCAAGGAGGTCGACGAGGAGGAGTTCTTCTACTCACGGGAGACCGGCGGCACCATCGTGTCGAGCGCCCTGTCCCTGGTCGACGAGATCATTACTGACCGCTATCCACCGGGGCAGTGGAACCTCTACGTGGCCCAGGCCTCGGACGGCGATAACTGGGACGACGACTCCATCACCTGCCGGGAGCAGTTGATGAAGTCCCTCATGCCACGGCTGCAGTACTACACCTACGTGGAGATCACGCCCCATGCCCACCAGGCGCTATGGGAAGAGTACGAGACGGTGGCCGACGAGTTCCCCGACCGATTTGCCATGCGCCAGATCGTCGAGGCCGGCGATATCTACCCGGTCTTCCGCGAGCTGTTCAAGCGTCGCACCGCCCATTGATGCGGACAGGAGGCAACATGACCCGACGCAAGCCCATTGCTACTGGCTCCGACTGGAATTTCGAGGTTTTGGAAGCTTATGAGCGAGAGCTGGCCTGCCTGGCCGATGAGTATCGCCTGGATATCTATCCCAATCAGATCGAGATCATTACCACGGAACAGATGATGGACGCCTACGCCAGCGTGGGGATGCCGGTGGGCTACCACCACTGGTCGTTCGGCAAGCAGTTCCTGGCGGTCGAACAGGCCTATCGGCGTGGCCAGATGGGGCTGGCCTATGAGCTGGTCATCAACTCCGACCCCTGCATCGCCTACCTGATGGAGGAGAATACCCTGATGATGCAGGTGCTGGTCATGGCCCACGCCTGCTACGGCCACAACTCCTTCTTCAAGGGCAACTACCTGTTCCGCGCCTGGACCGATGCCAGCTCTATCGTCGATTACCTGGTCTTTGCCCGCAAGTACGTGGCCGACTGCGAGCAGCGCCACGGCGTGACGGCAGTGGAGCAACTGCTGGACGCCTGCCATGCGCTGCAGAACTATGGCGTCGATCGCTACAAGCGCCCTTCACCGATATCCGCCGAAGAGGAGGCCAGGCGCCAGACGGAGCGCGAGGAGTACCTGCAGGCCCAGGTCAATATGCTCTGGCGTACCATTCCCGATCGGCCGGTTGGCGATACCCTGCCGGGGTCACTGGACGATGGCGAAGATCCGCTTGGCCTTCGCGAAGGGGGGCGTTATCCGCCGGAGCCCCAGGAAAACCTGCTCTACTTCATCGAGAAGAACGCGCCGCTGCTGGCCCCCTGGCAGCGCGAAATCGTTCGTATCGTGCGCAAGCTGGCCCAGTACTTCTATCCCCAGCGGCAGACCCAGGTGATGAACGAAGGCTGGGCATCGTTCTGGCACTATACCCTGATGAATCGTCTCTACGATGATGGCCTGGTCGATGAAGGTCTGATACTCGAGTTCCTGCAGTCGCACACGGCGGTGGTCAATCAGCCGGACTTCGACAGCCCTTACTACAGTGGCATCAATCCCTATGCGCTGGGGTTTGCCATGTTCAGCGACATCAAGCGCATGTGCGAAAACCCCACCGACGAGGACCGCGAGTGGTTTCCCGATACGGCAGGTGGGGATTGGCTGGAAACGGTGCATTTCGCGATGCGCAACTTCAAGGACGAATCCTTCATCCAGCAGTTCCTTTCACCCAAGGTGATCCGAGACCTCAAGCTGTTCACCGTCGTGGATGACGATCAGGATGAAATGCTTGAAGTGACGGCGATACACGATGAACGGGGCTATCGGCGTGTCAGGGATGCCCTGGCCACTCAATATGCGCTGTCCGTGCGCGAGCCCAATATACAGGTCCATGCTGCCAATATCCGCGGCGACCGCTCATTGACGCTGCATCACGTGCAGGATGGCCGCCGTCCCCTGGGGCGCAGCGTCTATCCGGTGCTACGCCACCTGTATCAGCTGTGGGGGTTCCCCGTGCGACTGGAGACCATCATGGATGACGATTCGGTGGGGCGGCGGCTTCAATGGCCGCTACCGGACGAGGAGGCGAAGTGACGGAGACGGCTGGCAGGCAGACGGGTGGCCGAACGCCAACAAGAACAGGCGCCCGAACAGGCGCCTGTTGTCCAGCATCGAGCCAGCGGTTCAATCCATCGGTGCCCAGGACTGGCACCAGCCTCGAGGCTCGACACTGTTCTGTGGAAACAGCTGACAGCCTTCGGTTTCCGGCTCGTAAAACATGCAGTTGTCGCAGTACTCACCCTCCTCGAAGGCAGGATGATCGCTGGCTTCCTCGGCCACTTCGACGTAGTTGAGCGCCTGGGCCTGTTCGTCGTTGGGGTCCAGCCGGGGCAGCGTCTGGGCAAAGGCCTGTTTCGACAGGATACCGGCCCCCAGAGGCAGGGCGGCTACACCGAGCAAGCTGTTGCGCATGAAGTCACGGCGGCTCTGATTGGCCATGGATACTCCTTTTCGTCACGGTCCTGGGTTATCGGTGCCTGGCATGATAGCTCCGTTACCGGGCTATCGTAGCCACGACCAATGGGCTGGCATGCGCCCGCCCACCTAGTGTGCGACAGGATTGAGCCCGATGAGTTCGCTATGATCATACAGTCAGGATGACTTTCTTGAACCGACGGAGGGGACGCCATGCCGATCTTTACCCGATTTGCTTCGCCCATGGGCGACATTCTGATTGAAGCCGACGAGCAGCAGCAGGTCAGTTGCCTGATTGTGGCGGCCGACGACGAGCCGGACCCGGCAGAGGCGCGCCGGGATGACGCTGCGCTGGCAGAAGCCCGAGAACAGGTCGAGGGGTATCTGGCCGGCCGCCGGCGCAGTTTCAGCCTCTCTCTGGCGCCGGGTGGCAGCGACTTCCAGCGGGATGTCTGGTCGGCGCTGCTGCGCATTCCCTACGGCGAAACCCGCACTTACGGGGAGCTGGCCCACCGGCTGGGCCACGAGGGGGCGGCACGAGCCGTATCGGCAGCGGCGCTGGCCAACCCCGTCCCGCTGCTCATTCCCTGTCATCGGGTCGTGGCCGCCGATGGGCTGGGCAGCTACAGCGGTGGGCAGGCACTCAAGGACTCTCTATTATCAATGGAGAGTTCGGCGAAGCTGGCAACTCCTTCTTACCCTAGGTAGGGTGAAGCAGACACTGCAACTGCAAGGATGCTGCCATGCCGTGGATCAAGATCCTGCATATCGCCACCCTGCTCTGCTGGTGTGGCACATTGCTTTACCTGCCCGCGCTGCTGATGGCCAGTGCCAAGCCGCGGGTTGGCTCGTCCTTTCATGCACCCGCACCGGTCATTCTTCGCTTTCTCTTCACCCATGTTGCAACGCCATTCGCCCTGCTGGCGATCATGAGCGGAACCCTGTTGTTCATCGTCGGACAGCTCACCGGCGGGTGGCTGGTACTCAAGCTGGCGGCGGTGACGGGTATGGTTTTCTGTCACGTGCTATGTGGTTGGCTGATCGTGCGTCTCGAGCAGGAGCACCTGAGGGGGCTGATGCCGGCAAGCGCGCTGGTGGCCATCATGGCGGCAACACTGATGCTGGCCGTACTGGTGCTTGTGCTCGGCAAGCCATTCGACTGAGGCATGACAAGGAGAGTGACCATGCGCCACGCGACCCGCCAAGCACGGCTTGCTTCACTTGTCGTCGATTTCGACGCCTACCGCTTCGTCGTAGACGAGCATGCCCCCGAGGATGCCGGCCAGGGCGATCAGCCCTGCCGTCATCAGCGTCAACCCCACGGCCCAGGGCAACAGGTCGACGGGATCCTTGAAGCGCCACAGCCAGTTGAGCGAGGCCAGCGACAGCATCATTACTGCCAGGATGGCGTGGCACCAGCCGAGAATCATCTGGCGTATGCGTCTCACCGTGATCAGATCGATGAGGCCGGCAATGCTGGCGACCCAACCTCCCAGAGCGCCAATCCCAGCCAGCCACAGGCTGACGCGGGCCCAGAACAGGTCTTCTGTATAGAGAAAGGCGCCATCGCTCGCAACGACCAGCATCAGGCAGGCGATAGGGAAGTGGATCATGACCGGGTGCAGGGGATGTCCGGCGATGGCGGCTCGGCTCTTGATCGAGCGTCTTGTTTGTTCAGCCATAGTCGCGTCCTTTGCGATGGTTTCGTTGCCCTTTTTGGCATTCAACGCCCTGTAAGGCATCGGGTCAACCGCTCATGGCAACGCCCCGTCGGGATCCTGGCGCTGCTGGGACTGCTGACAGGCTGTGTTGGTGAGATGTCGATCCTCGACCCGGCCGGCCCGGCGGCCAGTGCCCAGTTCTGGGTATGGTGGGCCATGCTCGGTGTCAGCGTGGTCGTTGCGCTGGTTCTCTTCGTGCTATGGCTCTATACCTTCCGGCGACGCGAGCCGGTACAGCGAACACCGCGGGAGGAGCAGCGCATCATGCTGCGCTGGGTGATTGGCGGCGGCATCCTGCTGCCGCTTGTCAGCATTGTTGCCCTGCTGGTATTCGCGGCTCCTACCGGTCGCGGAATGATACCGCTGCCCCTCCCCGAGGGAGAAGCCGAACGCATCGAGGTGGTCGGGCACCAATGGTGGTGGGAAATTCGCTATCCCGGCGAGAACGGCGAGCCTGATGTGGTTACCGCCAACCGACTGGTGATGCCGGCCGGCGAGCCAGTCGACTTTCGACTTGTGAGTGCCGACGTGATCCATGCCTTCTGGATACCGCGGCTCGGTGGCAAGCGGGACATGGTGCCGGGGCGCTATACCACCATCCGCCTCGAAGCCGATGAGCCCGGCGTCTTCGGCGCCCAGTGCGCGGAATTCTGTGGTACCCAGCACACGGGGATGCTGCTCCACGTCGAGGCGATGGAGCGCGAGGATTACGATGCCTGGCTCTCCGAGCGCCGTGCCCCGCGAGAGCCGCAAGAGGGGTTCGACGAGGCGCGAGAAGCCTTCGGCGAGCACTGCGCAGCCTGCCACACGGTGGAGGGTTTCCCCCAGGAGCTCGTTGACGACGACTTGCCCCATGCCATGGTCGGACCGGATCTGACGGACATCGGCTCTCGGCCTACGCTGGGCGCGGGTGTGTTGCCCATGCAGGAGGGGGCTATCGCCTATTGGCTGGAGCACCACCAGACGCTCAAACCCGGCAACAGGATGCCGCCTCATAACCATATCGACACCGAGACACTGCAGGATATCGGAGCCTGGCTGGAGACGATGGAACCATGAGCGATATCAAGGATGCGACGCTGTCCCCCGAAGTCCGGCGGCTGCAACAGGGAATGGATGAGGTTTGGGGCAATCCCAAGGGGCTGCGCGCACTGACCGTGGTGAACCATACCACCGTCGGCCTGCGCTTCATGGTCACCGGGGCGATCTTCTTTCTGATCGGGGGCCTGCTGGCGATGCTGATTCGCACCCAGCTGGCTTTTCCTGACAACGACTTCATGTCGCCGGAGATCTACAATCAGGTCTTCACCATGCACGGCACGGTGATGATGTTCCTGTTCGCCATTCCCATACTCGAGGGGTTGGCGATCTACATGATTCCCAAGATGATCGGGGCACGGGATCTGGTCTGCCCGCGACTCACCGCCTTCGGTTATTACTGCTATCTGTTCGGCGGCATCATCCTGTTCTCCAGCCTTATCCTGGAGATGGCGCCCGCCAGCGGCTGGTTCATGTATACCCCCCTTAGCAGCGGGGACTTTTCGCCTGGTCCCGGCTCCGATTTCTGGCTGCTGGGGATTACCTTCGTCGAGATATCGGCGCTCTCCGCAGGCGTCGAGCTGGTGGTGTCGATTCTGCGCACGCGGACCCAGGGCATGGCGCTGCACAAGATGCCGCTGTTCGCCTGGTACATCCTGGCGATGGCGCTGATGATAGTGGTCGGTTTTCCACCGCTGATTCTCGGCAGCATCCTGCTGGAGCTGGAACGTGCCGTGGGAATGCCCTTCTTCGAGGTGGCCGGCGGCGGTGACCCGGTGCTGTGGGCGCACCTGTTCTGGCTTTTTGGTCACCCGGAGGTCTACATCATCTTCCTCCCAGGGGCGGGCATCGTCTCGACTCTTATTCCGGTTTTCGCCGGGCGGCCCATTGTCGGCTACGGCTGGGTGGTGGCGGCGATCATCATCATGGGCTTCGTCAGCTTCGGGCTCTGGGTGCATCACATGTTCACCCTGGGCATACCGCAGCTGGCACTGGCCTTCTTCTCGGCGGCAAGCATGCTGGTGGCGATTCCCACCGGCATCCAGATATTCGTCTGGCTCTCGACCCTGTGGCTGGGCAGACCGAAAATGTCACTGCCGATGCTGTGGATCGTCGGCTTCCTGGTGATCTTCGTGCTGGGCGGGCTGACCGGCGTCATGCTGGCGCTGGTGCCATTCAACTGGCAGGTGCATGACACCCACTTTGTGGTTGCCCATATGCACTACGTGCTGGTGGGCGGCATGCTCTTTCCGCTGATGGCCGGCCTCTACTACTGGCTGCCCCAGGTGTCGGGGCGCATGCCTTCGGAGCGGCTGGGCAAGTGGAGCTTCTGGCTGATCTTCCTCGGTTTCAATGTCACCTTCCTGGTCATGCACTGGACCGGGCTGCTGGGCATGCGTCGGCGAGTCTTCACCTACGATACGGCCATGGGCTGGGACCTCTACAACCTGATCTCTTCCATCGGCGGGTTCATGATGTCCATCGGCGTGGCGCTCCTGATCCTCGATATTGCGCTCCACTTTCGCTTCGGCAAGAAGGCGCCTCAGAATCCCTGGGGCGCCGATACCCTGGAGTGGGCCATGCCCAAGCCGCCCACGGCCTACAACTTCGTCAGCCTGCCGAAGGTCGAGACGCGCCACCCGCTGTGGGAGAATCCCGAGCTTTCACGCACCATCTACGAGGGGCAGCATGGCCTGGCCAACATCCAGCACGGTCGACGCGAGACTTGGGGCAGCGATGCCCTGACCGGCAAGCTGCGTGAGACCATCCACCTGCCAAGCAATTCCTGGTGGCCGTTGTTCGCGGCGCTGGCCATCGCCGTCGTCTGTATCAGCCTGTTGACCCGGATCTACTGGATAGGGGCCATCGCAACCCTGGTAGCTGTCGTGCTGCTGCTGCGCTGGTCATGGGAAAACGGGGCACACCCCGGCAAGGCGCCCGAGGCGTCGATGGCGCCCAGCGACCCACCGTTGCATTACCACACCATGAACGGGCCTGGCGTATGGTGCATGTCGGTCTCCCACTTGGCCAATGGCTCGCTCTTTCTGTCGCTGCTGTTCGGCTGGTTCTACCTGTGGACCGTGGCACCGGAGTGGCAGATGCCTGAAACCTCGCCGCTCTCCCTGCCCATGCTGGTGGCGGGGGGTATTGCGCTGACCCTGGGGACGTTCTGGCTGGCCAAGCTGGTGCGCCGCTTGCGGCGGGGCATCGACGCCGGGCTCGGCGGAGGCATGTATCTCGCGGGCGGGCTCGGCGCTTTGCAATCGGCGCTGCTGATGGTCGTGATCTGGCAGGCTCAGCTGGCACCCACCGAAACCGCCCACGATGCCACTTTGCTGGTGGCGCTGCTCTATGTGCTGATCCATGCGTTGCTGGGGGCAATTCTCTGCCTGCTGCAGGGGCTGCGGGTCGGCTATGGCTTCGTCAGCGCCAAGGTTCCGATAGAGCCGGTAGTCGTCATACGCTTCTGGTATTACCACCTGGTCGTCTACTGGGCCCTGTTCGTGGCCATATGGGTGCTGCCGACCGTGCTGGGGAGAGCGTCATGAGACGTCTGTTGAGCCTGACCCATCCGATCCACATGGTCAGCGGCTTGACCATCTGGAGTCTCTGGTTCGTGGGGATCTACGCCGGGCTTTCGGTGGCCTGCTCGGTTGCGCCGCCCGAGCCTGCGCGCGACATGTTAACCGGCATCAACATCAGCGTCGGGGTGGCCACTCTGGTCACCACGGCGCTACTGCTGTGGCTGGCCTGGGCCAGTGTCGCTGCTGCTCGCAAGGCCGAGTTGAGCCGCGAGTGCTACTTCGCCTATGTGTCGGCCGGTGTCTTCCTGTTCACGGCAGGCGGCACCCTGTTCGTCGGCTATCCCATCGTGTTCCTGCCGCCTTGCCTGTAGGCTCGGCTCGACGATACAGCCGCCGTGGCGAGCCTGCTATACTCGCGCCAGGTCGCGGCAATGCACTTGCCGCAGGACGTTCCAGATCCAGGGGGAGTTCCCGATGCAGAATGCCGTGATCCTGATCAACACCGACAAGGGGCAGGTCAAGGCGGTGGCTGAGCGTCTCGCCGATGTCGAGGGTATCAGCGAAGTCTATTCGACCTGTGGCCGCTATGATCTGGTGGCGATCGCCCGCACGCGGGACTTCGAGAGCCTGGCCGAGCTGGTTACCGAGCGCCTCAATGCCGTCGAGGGCATTCGCGACACCGAGACCCTCAACGCCATGCAAGTCCATTCCCGTCACGATCTGGAAACCATGTTCTCGCTGGGCTGGTAATCAGGGTTTGCTTTCCCATTGCCTTGAACATCTTGGCTACTGACTGAAGTGCCGGTGCCGATGTGTGCCGGCAGTGGCACCATTCGGATCGACTCATGGCTCTAGCACGTTCCCGCCGCCGGCGCTCGCCCTTGTCACGTTGGCGCTCTCGCACCCGGCAGTTCGGTATCACCCTCGTTTTCGTCATTGTCGGCAGCGGGCTGTGGTACACCCAGGAGCAGGCGTATCGCGATCAGTTGAGTTGGATGGGAGTTCCGACCTGGGAAGCCCTGACGCCCTTGACCGTACACCGCGTGCTGCGCAACGACGGCTTTCTTGTCGGCTGGTCCGATATCAGGGTCAATCCGCTGTGGGTCAGCTACCTGCTGCACGAGGTAGACGACCCGAGCGCCGGGCACAGGCCTGGCTTTCGTCGCGACTGGCGCACACTCTGGCCGGTTGCGGCGGACAGTTATTCCGGCAGCGGCTATGACCGGGGGCACCTGGCGCCCAACTATGCGATTGCTGTAGTTCACGGTCGCCAGGCCCAGCAGCAGTCGTTCCTGATGAGCAATATCTCGCCGCAGCGGCCGGACCTCAACCGCCGCCTCTGGCAGCGGCTGGAAGAGGTGGTGATCGATCACTTCGTGCCACGCTTCGGTGTGGTGCAGGTGATCACCGGCCCGGTCTTTCCCGAGCGCTTTTTCGACAACGTGACCAACCGGGTGGGACTGGTCGAGATTCCCGAGGCTTTCTACAAGATCGTTGTGGTACCGGCCGAGGAGCCCATGGCGCTGGCCTTCATCATGCCCCAGGATGTGCGCGGCGACGAGCCGCTGGACGACTATCTGGTGAGCATCAATGAGGTGGAGGCACGTACCGGGCTCAATTTTTTCCCGCGGTTGCCGGAGGAAGCTGCTGACGTGTTGGAAGGTGAGATTGTTGCCGAGGGCTGGGCTCTGGAGGAAGTGGCCCGTCAACCTGCTCGCTTTTGACCTGCCATTTTTATTTAAATCTGATATGGATCAGGCATTGTGGGGTGATTCAATATAAAGTCTTAATTACACGGCATGCCATATGGGAGCCGAATCAGGCAGGATAAATGCAACTTATGAGCTAACACGCCCGGGTTATACAAGGAGCTCAACGTGCTCAAGTACGCCGTTAGCCTTTCAGTCATCATGGCCGCCGTCTGGCTGCTGCTCTCCGGTCAGTTAACCCATGCCATTCTTGTCCCGCTGGGCATTGTATCCGTCGCCCTCACGGTGTACCTGGCATATCGTATGCGTATTCTCGACCGAGAAGGGCATCCCATCCATTTGCTGCTCCCTATCCTGACTTACCTGCCCTGGCTGCTCATCGAAGTGGTAAAGGCCAATCTGATAGTGGCCGGTCATATTATCAGGGGTAGCAAGAGCCTCAGTCCTCGTTTCTGTCGTCTGGAGGCCACTCAGAAAACCGATCTGGGCCGGGTTTTTCTCGCCAACTCCATCACGCTGACGCCTGGTACGGTGACTGTCTATGTCCGCGCGCAGGAAGTCTGGTTCTACGCCCTGACCGAGGAGCTCGAGCAGGGCGTGCTGAGTGGGGAAATGGACCGTCGGGTAACCCGGCTGGAGGGAGAGTCTTGATGCTGGTTGCCATCGCACTGGCCGTTCTTTTCAGCATAGGCTGCGCGCTGATCCGCGCCTACCTCGGCCCTACTTTGTTCGACCGCCTCCTCGCGGTGAACGTCGTCGGCAGCCTTACGGTGCTACTCATTGCCCTGCTTGGGTTCATCGTCGGTCGCCCCGAGTTCATCGACATTGCCATCGTCTATGCGCTGCTCAACTACATCGGTGTTGTGGCCGTCCTGCAGTTCTTCGAGTCGGGACGTTTCGGCGCTTCGCAAAGGCGCAGTGAGGAGGAGAAGCCATGAGCCTGGTCCTGGATCTGCTTAGCGGCCTCCTGTTGGTCAGCGGCGCTATCCTGGTGATAATCAGTGGCATCGGCGTGCTTCGCTTTCCTGATTTCTACTCCCGAATCCAGGCAGCCGGGATGACCGACACCCTTTGCATGATTCTGATTCTGGGCGGCCTTATGCTGCAATCCGACTCCCTGAGCGTGGTCGCCAAGCTGCTGTTTACCTTGGTATTCCTGTTTTTCACGGCGCCTGCTGCAAGCCATGCACTGACCAAGGCGGCTCGTCAGAGAAAGCTGTCCCCTTGGCGTTCGGACAAGGAGAGTGAGTCATCGCAGCCTTAATTGACCTCCTGCTGCTGGCCTTCATGGCCTTGGTGGCGGTTGCCGTGGTGAGAATTCGCAACCTCTTCGCGGTGATCATGCTCACGGGTATTTACAGCCTGCTGGCGGCTTCCCTGTTCGTGATGCTCGACGCCGTTGATGTTGCTTTGACGGAAGCGGCCGTCGGTGCCGGGATCATGATCATTCTCATGCTGGCCACGCTGGCGTTGACCACCAGTGAAGAAAAAGTCCGGATTACGCGCCAGAGCCTGCTGGCTCTGGTGGTGGTCGTGATCACGGGGGGGGCACTCATTTACGGAACACTGGACATGCCCCAGGTTGGTGATCCCCAGGCTCCTGCGCATACCCATCTGGCGCCGCATTTCACCCAGCAGTCGGTGGAGGAAATCGGCATACCCAATATGGTGACCTCAGTACTGGCCAGCTACCGGGGACTGGATACCCTGGGCGAAGCAGTGGTCGTGCTAACCGCAGCCGTGGCGGTAATCCTGGTGATCGGTAGCGGCCGGGCCCGACAGCGGAAGCGACGCCAGAAGAAGCCAGGGAGCAGGGAGAGCCGCTCGTGAAACATCACATCGTGCTGCGGATCGTTACCAAGATCATGATTCCACTCATCGTGATCTATGCGCTGTATATCCAGTTCCATGGAGAGTACAGCCCCGGAGGCGGCTTCCAGGCGGGCATCATCTTCTCAGCGGGCTTCATCATCTTCAGCCTCATCTTCGGATTGGATGTGGCGCAGGATGCCATCCCCCCAGAGGTGGCTCGGTTCCTGGCCGCCTTCGGCGTCCTTCTCTATATCGGCTTCGGCCTGGCTTGCATTCTGCTGGGCGGACAGTTTCTGGAATACAAGGTTCTGCTGGCGAATGATCAGGCAGGCGAAACCCTTGGGATCATCGGCATCGAGCTAGGCGTGGGCATTACCGTTGCTGCTGTTGCCCTCACCCTGTTCTATGCCTTTGCCGGCCGGGAGCGGGAGTAATGGAGTGGATTGGATTTTATAATTATTGGGTCGTTGTGGTGCTCATGATGGTGGGGTTCTACATCGTTATTGCCCAAGGCAACCTGATCAAGAAGATCGTAGGACTGAATATTTTTCAGACCTCCGTATTCATCTTCTTCATCAGCCTGGCCAAGTTGGATGGGGGGACCGCACCGATTTATGTAGAGGGCGTGAGCGATTACTCCAACCCTTTGCCTCATGTGCTCATCTTGACGGCGATCGTGGTCGGTGTGGCCCTGACCGCCGTGGGGCTTGCCCTGGTGGTGCGCATTCATGAGCTCTACGGCACCATCGAGGAGGACGAGATCCACGCTCAGGATGAGGCGCAGTGATGGGGCTGGTTCAGCTTCATTTGCCGGCGCTCCAGGTCATTGTTCCCATGCTGGTGGCACCGCTGGTGATGCTCATGGCCCGCTCGCCACGTGCTGCCTGGGCGACTGCCACCCTGACAAGCTGGCTGACCCTGACCATTACCCTTCTGTTGCTGATCCGTGTCCAGGCTGAAGGCGTCGTCACCTACCATATGGGAGGCTGGTTGCCGCCGGTGGGGATCGAGTACCGGGTGGACGCGGTCAATATCCTGGTTCTGCTGGTGATCAGTTTCATCAGCGCGGTGGTCATGCCTTTCGCACGGCTCAGCGTGGCGAATGAGGTTCGAGAGGACAAGCATTGCTTCTTCTATGCTGCCTTCCTGCTGGCCAATTGTGGGCTACTGGGCATCACCATCACCGGTGATGCCTTCAATATCTTCGTCTTCTTCGAGATTGCCGCCCTGGCGTCTTATTCGCTCATCGCCACGGGTCGCGAGCGTCGGGCCGTGATGGCTTCCTATCAATATCTGATGATGGGAACGATCGGGACTACCTTCCTGCTCATCGGTATCGGCTTTCTCTACATCATGACAGGCACCCTGAACCTGGTGGACCTGTCCGTGAGGCTGCCGGAAGTCAACGACACCAGAACAGTGCGTGCTGCGCTGGCCTTTATCGTGGTTGGGATCTCGCTGAAGCTGGCACTCTTTCCGCTACACCTTTGGCTGCCCAATGCCTATGCCTTTGCCCCGTCAATGGTCACGGTGTTCCTTTCCGCGACGGCAACCAAGGTGGCCATCTATGTGCTGATGCGCTTCATTTTCGGCGTGTTTGGCTATGAGCTGAGCTTCAATGAACTCGAAATGAATCTGTTGCTGATGCCGCTGGCAATGCTCGGCATCCTGATACCCTCCATCGTTGCCATATTCCATACCAATATCAAGCGCATGTTTGCTTACTCCAGCGTGGCTCAAGTGGGCTACATCATTCTGGGCATCAGCTTTGCCAGTACGCTGGGGCTGATGGCCTCGGTACTGCACCTCTTCAACCACGCGATTACCAAGGCAGCTCTGTTCATGGCGCTGGGCTGTATTGCCTATCGCCTTGGCGGCGTTTCACTTGTGCATATGACGGGGGCCGGGCAGCGGATGCCCTGGACCATGACGGCCTTCGTCATTGCAGGGCTATCCCTCATCGGTGTCCCGCTGACAGCAGGCTTCGTCACCAAGTGGCATCTGATTCTCGCGGCTCTGGACGGAGGGCTCTGGCCAATTGCGGTCTTCTTGCTGGGTACGTCCGTGCTGGCCTTGCTCTACGTCTGGCGGGTCGTGGAAGTGGCTTTTTTTCGTGCACCGCTAAGGCGAATCCAGGTGCGTGAGGCGCCCCTGTCGCTGCTCCTTCCCACCTGGTTTCTTACACTCGCTTGCCTCTACTTCGGTATCGAGACTTCCCTGCCGGTGGGCCTGGCCGAGCGTGCCGCCGAGACATTGATGGGAGGTTACCGGTGAGTCCGTTCCCGTTCATGGAAGCCGCTATGGCGATTCCGCTCACCCTGGCTATCCCCGTGGTGGGTGCGGTGGTGATTGCGCTGAGTGGCCGCCGTCCCAATCTTCGTGATGGTCTGATGGTGGCCGTTGCCGTGCTGTTGTTCATCACGGTCCTGCAGATATTGCCTGCTGTTCTGGCGGACGAGCGACCGGCCATCACCCTGATTGAGCTCTTGCCCGGCCTGAGCATGGCCTTCGAGGCCGAGCCGCTCGGCATGATCTTCGCTCTGGTGGCCTCCAGTCTCTGGATCATCACCTCGCTGTACGCCATTGGGTACATGCGCGGGGCCAGGGAGAGCAAGCAGACACGCTTTCACGCCTGTTTCGCCGTGGCACTGTTCTCGGTCATGGGAATTGCCTTTGCCGAGAACATGTTCACGCTTTTCATTTTCTACGAGGTGCTGACGCTTTCCACCTATCCGCTGGTGGCACACAAAGGCAACCGGGCAGCCCAGAAAGGGGCGCGTACCTACCTGGGACTACTACTCGGTACTTCCATCGGGTTCCAACTGGTGGCAATCGTTGCCACCTGGTGGCTGACCGGCTCCTTGAGTTTCACCGAAGGCGGGATCATGGAGGGTAATGTCAGCCATGGCCTGGGAGCGCTGCTCCTGCTGCTCTATGTCTACGGTATCGGCAAGGCTGCCTTAATGCCGTTTCACCGCTGGCTGCCTGCCGCCATGGTGGCCCCGACTCCTGTGTCCGCCCTGTTGCATGCCGTGGCGGTGGTCAAGGCCGGCGTGTTTACCGTACTCAAGGTGAGCACTTACATTTTCGGCCAGGATTATCTCCGCGAGCTCTGGAGTGCGGAACTATTGATGTATATCGCCGCCTTCTCCTTGCTGTCGGCATCGCTGGTGGCCCTGCAGAAAGATAATCTCAAGGCCCGACTGGCCTATTCCACCGTCAGTCAGCTCTCCTATATCACACTCGGTGCAATGCTCGCCCATGAGTTGGCTGCCATCGGAGGCGGTATGCATATCGTCATGCATGCCTTCGGCAAGATCACGCTGTTCTTCTGTGCCGGCGCCATTTACGTGGCAAGCAAGAAGACCAATATCAGCGAGATGGACGGTCTAGGGCGACGGATGCCCATCACCATGGGCGCCTATCTGCTGGGAGCGCTGGCGGTGATCGGCGTGCCTCCCATGGGCGGGCTATGGAGCAAATGGCATCTGGTGCTTGGGGCGGCCGACAGCGGGCAACTTCTGATGGTCCTGGTGATTATGCTGAGTACCCTGCTCAATATCGCCTATCTCCTGAGGCCGGTAGTCAGAGCATTTCTGATGCCGCCGAAGGATGCAGATACGGGGCAGGTCGGGATCCGTGAGGCGCCGCTGCTATGCGTGGTACCTCTCTGCATCACCGCGCTCAGTTGCATGGCACTATTCCTGGCGGCGGACTCGCTGCGCGCCATGCTTGGTGGACTTTTCGTCAGTTGATACGGGATCCACAGGGGGACACATGCTAGTCAAACTGCTCGACCTGCTGGTACGCAATGCCATTTGGCTGAAACGGGGGATGTTGGCCGCCATGGCGGTACTGGTCATCGCCGATCTACTGATCGCCACCGGCTACGATCGCTTTCCCTGGGAAACATGGGGCGGATTCGGCGCCCTGTTTGGGGTGCTGGCATGCCTTATCCTCATCGGCCTGGCCAAGGCGCTGGGCCTGGGGCTGGTCTATCGCCGGGAGACGTATTATGACAATGAGCTGGCGCCCTACCGGACGCTCGATGAAGCCACCAAGGCACGGGGTAGAGACGACTTGTCTTGAGCCGAGCTGGATTTAGCCAACCATTGAGGGAACAGCCGTCATGCATGAGTGGTTCGTGATCAACTGGCCTTTCATCGAATGGCTCTCACCCTCCGTGGTGCTGATCCTGGGCGGCTTGCTGGTGGCGGTTCTGCGTGGCGGGGCGCAGAAGCTGGTGCTCCTGGCCGCACCCGGGCTGGCTCTTGTCGCGGTGCTGGGCAGTACTCCCGGTACTCATGGCAGCTTTGAATTTCTGAATATGCAGATGACCCTGGGCCGGGTCGATTCGCTGAGTCTGGTGTTCGCCCATGTATTTGCCATCATGGCCCTGGTGGGGGCCATCTATGCGCTGCACGTGCGTGACACCATCCAGCATACGGCCGCTCTGATTTACGCGGGCTCAGCCATGGGCGTGGTGTTTGCCGGAGATCTCGTCACGCTCTATGTCTTCTGGGAGCTGATGATGCTCTCCTCGGTCTGGCTGATCTGGCGTAATCGCCGGGCCGCCTCGCTTGCTGCCGGTTTCCGCTACCTGATGGTACATGCGGTCAGCGGCGTTCTGCTGCTGGCCGGTATCGTGATCTATTACACGCAGACCGGGAGTCTGAGCTTCGATGCCATTGAGGCCGGAAGCCCTGCATTCTGGCTGATCCTGCTTGGTTTCATCATCAATGCTGCGGTGCCGCCCCTGCACGCCTGGCTCACCGATGCCTATCCGGAAACCACGGTGACCGGAGCGGTATTTCTGTGCGCCTTTACCACCAAGACGGCGGTATACACCCTGATCCGCGGGTTTCCCGAAACCGAACTGCTGATCTGGCTGGGTACTCTGATGACACTCTGGGGGGTCACCTATGCGGTGCTGGCCAACAATATTCGCCGGCTGCTCGCCTATCACATCATCAGTCAGGTCGGCTTCATGGTGGCCGGCATCGGCCTGGGTACCGCGATGGCCCTCAATGGCTCCGCAGCCCATGCCTACACCCATATCCTCTACAAAGCCCTGTTGTTCATGAGTGCCGGTGCCATTATCCATATGACCGGCCGCACGAAGCTGACCGAGTTGGGAGGGCTGTACCGCCACATGCCGCTGACGTTCATGTTCTACATGATTGCGGCATTCTCGATTTCAGCGCTGCCGCTGACGAGCGGCTTTGTCAGCAAGACAATGATCCTCGAGGCCTATGCCGACCAGCGAGCGGCACTTGTCTGGCTGGTTCTCTCACTGGCGTCGGCAGGCACCTTCCTCAGCGTGGGGCTCAAGCTGCCCTGGTTTGCCTTCATGGGACGCGATAGCGGACTGCGGCCTCGTGAGGCACCGACCAATATGCTGATTGCCATGGGAATTGCGGCTTTCTTCTGCCTTTTTATCGGCGTTAACCCCCAGTGGTTGTACCAGATGCTTCCACATCAGCCGGTCGGCTACAACGCCTATACGCTGGCTCATGTCTTCTGGGACCTGCAGTTACTCTCGTTCGTCGGCCTGGTCTTTTTCGTCCTGCTGAGGTTCATGGCGCCCAAGGACAAGATCACCCTCGACACGGATTGGTTCTATCGTGTAGCGGCACCACGCGCCGTCGGCGTCATTCACCGTCACGTCACGGCCGTGTGGCGCAACCTGCTCGATGCCATGCGCTGGCCGTTGCGCAGCATCGTCGCCCAGGCCCTGCGATTTCATGGCCCAAAGGGCATTCTGGCCCGCACCTGGCCTACCGGCAGTATGGTGCTCTGGGTGGCTGTTTTGCTGACGGTTACCCTGCTGCTCTATTACATCTGAGCGCAGTCTGAGTGAGGTCGAAGTAGCGGCTCTTCGCAGGGAGGCAGCCTGAAGCAGCGATTGACAGGCACAAAAAAACCGCGATTGGTCGCGGTTTCTTGGGTCACTTCCTTTTGGTGCTATCGGCATTAACAGCTTGCATGACGCGTACTTGAAAAAAAGCAGTGGTGCCCAGGAGAGGACTTGAACCTCCACATCCATACGGATACTAGCA